>NZ_JBHFLM010000036.1:0-10447 GCF_041928655.1 Pelatocladus sp. BLCC-F211
TGGGATGTCGCCGATTAGTTCGAGACTATGAGTTGTTGCCTGAAACATCCGAGACTTTTATTTATCTTGCCATGATACGCATTATGGTGAGGCGATTAGCATAATTTTTAACTCCGAAAAACTTTTCAAACATGCTCTTAGATAATTTTGAAGAAGTTATAAAAATTTACCGTCATCGTATGGGAATTGAGGCAATGTTTAAAGATTGTAAAACCGGGGGTTATAATCTTGAGGGTAGTAAAGCTAATACTCACCGCCTTACCAACTTGATTTTACTAATAGCAATAGCTTATACAATTTCGACATTAAAAGGTAAGTTGATTAAACAATCAGGATTTCAAAAATATATATCTAGACTGAATGAAGTTAAACGACGTTCAAGAAGACACAGTAATTTTTGGTTAGGTCTTTACGGTAATTTATGGATTATTGCCTGGGATTTTTTAGGAGATATTGTCCAAGATATTATCAATATAAACCGTCATAAAATTTTCAATTACCAAAAGGGTTTAAGAGCTATGTCAATACTAAAAGAAGCTTGATTATCATAATAATCTGACTGTAGTCATTGTTTTTCACTAATTATTTCAATCATTTTTTATATTAATAAAAGCCCTAAACTTCAAGTTTTTTGTTGAAAAACAAATCAACCAGGAGTAGGAGAAACCGCTGTGCGGTTTCTCCTACTCCTCCCCAAAAGAATGATTATCATTTTTATTTGTACCTTGATTATATTCGCAGCTTCAAAACTCTAAACCCTTGTTGAATAAAGGTTTTCGGGTGCTTGTCACCCCTTGAGCTCAATCTCCCTTCAAGCATCAACTCTTCCTAGTAAACAAGCAGTAGCAGGTAACTAGGTAACTGCTACTGGTTTTTCATATCAAAAAGTAAATTATGGCTCAAGCAATTGAACGCGAAATCAATCAACTCACGCTCAAAGAGTTAAGCTTAGATGCTGCTAAACTTTGGTCACAGATAGAAGAAGCAAGCGAGTTAGGCGAAGAAAGTAAAATAGAACAACTCGTACAAGAACTTATGGGTGTTCAAGATGGTATCGAAACCAAAATTGATGCGATCGCCTGGGTAGTTGACCAGTTAAATCTTGACCTTGAAACCTGGGAAGAAAGAAAAGCACGAGTAGCCGAACTCCACGACCAGGTAATCTCACGTCGTAAAACTCAACTTGAACAAATCAAGCGTACCCTGATCCATCTGCACGAGATTGGATTAATCAGTGACAAAAATATTGGTAAGGAAAGGGTAATTGAAATCAGGGATAATCCGCCCAAAGTCACTAACTTACTAGTAGGGGTAAATATCGGGAAGACACTGTTGGCGAATTCAAATAGGACATCTCAAAAAGGAGTAGGATCAACAATAAATTCCTACAGTTGGGCATGAGTCAATATGTCGATACATCCCCAAAATATACCTGACATACCCGTTGAAACTGTACAGGTGGCTCGTGCTGCCTTTCCCAAGGGAAATATTTACCTACAGATACGCGATACATTGGGCGGTATTTATGAAGATGAAGCTTTTGTAGAGTTGTTTTCGCAACGGGGACAACCAGCAGAGTCCCCTTGGCGACTAGCACTAATATGTGTAATGCAGTTTGTGGAAAATTTATCAGACCGACAAGCAGCAGACGCAGTGCGGGCGCGAATTGACTGGAAATATGCCTTAAGCTTACCGTTAACAGACAGTGGCTTTGATTTCTCCGTTTTATCTGAGTTTCGGACTCGGTTGGTGAACTCTGGTATGGAGCAAAAGCTACTGGACATACTTTTGAGCCAGTTACAGTCAAAAGGATTATTAAAAACCCATCGACGACAGCGCACAGATTCAACTCATGTGGTGGCAGCAATCCGCTCCCTGAATCGACTGGAAACATTAGGAGAAGGAATGCGTTCCGCCCTCGATAGTTTAGCAGTAGCTGTGCCAGAGTGGTTAACTGCCCACATTCAACCAGATTGGTTTGACCGCTACGGTCGTCGTGTAGAAAACTATCGCTTACCTAAATTGGATTCAGAGCGAGAAGCTTTAGGCAGTACGATTGGCGCAGATGGATTAACTCTACTAGAAGCAATTTATACATCAACATCGCCAGATTGGTTACGCCAACTGCCTGCCGTGGAAACTCTTCGTCAAATCTGGGTACAGCAATTTTATGCCCCACAAGAAGATGGATCGGTAAAATGGCGTAGCGTCAAAGATATGCCACCATCAACATTGGCAATTCACTCTCCTCATGATGTCGAAGCGCATTATAGTTCCAAGCGCAGCGTCAATTGGGTTGGCTACAAAGTACACATGACGGAGATTTGTGACGAAAATAGCCCTCGTTTCATTACAAATGTTCACACGACGCTATCCACTATTACTGATGAGCAGGCAGTCCCACCGATTCATGAAGCACTAGCTCTTAAAACATTGCTGCCAAAAGAACATTTAATGGATAGTGGGTATACTGCTGCTGAGTATTTGGTCAACAGCAAGACTGATTATGACGTAGAAATAATTGGGCCAGTGCGACCAGACCCCAGTTGGCAAGCAAAAGCAGGTCTTGGATTTGATACAACTAATTTTGTAGTGGATTGGGATAATAAAGTAGTTACTTGTCCACAAGGACATAAAAGTACCAAATGGATACCAAGAAGCGATGTCAAAGGTCAAGCCATCATTGACGTTCGATTCTTGGGCAGTACCTGCCGAGCCTGTCCGGTACGTTCAAAGTGTACCCAATCAAAAACTCAACCACGGGAATTAAGTCTTCAGTCTCAAGCACGTCAAATTGCGCTTCAGTCACGGCGACAACAACAGCAGACACCTGAATGGAAAGAAACTTACAACCAGCGTGCAGGCATAGAAGCAACACATTCACAAGGTATCAGGCGCTCTGCCCTGCGCCGCTCTCGCTACATCGGATTGGTTAAAACCCATCTTCAGCATATTCTCATTGCTACGGCACTGAATTTAGTCAGGTTGGATGCTTGGCTTAGTGGGATACCCTTTGCCAAAACTCGCTCGTCTCGCTTCAAACAGCTACAAAATACACCTTCTTAATTAAAAATCCAACTATATTTCACCGTGTATTACATGGAGAAATCTCACCTGAGAAATCCCTCCTTCGGTGTAATACGCAGTTGATTTTTTCGATAAAAGTTTGTAGACTTTCCGTGTAATACATGGAAAAAGTTTTATGAAAAAGATCAAAAGGGATATTCAAGGTAAGTTTACACTCAAAAATGATGACTATCGTGAAGTACGTTCTTTGCGACTAACAGATGATACTTGGAAGAGGTTAGGTATTGTTTCTGAATGTTTGGGATTAACCAGAGCAGATTATTTGGAGGAAATAATTAAAAAGCAGTCTTATCCATGTAATACACGGTAAAATCAAGGTGATATTCAATTTTTCACATCGGCAGAATTAGAACCTCAACCAAGTATTACACGGGTAAAATCAGAAGTTTTCGCTCCGATTCGACTAGAAAACGAACTTCAACCGAGTATTACACGGCAGAGCGAGTTTCATCAAACATCTGATACCGCGATCGCCAAAAGCGCTCCGCAGCCCATCGCAAAACAGTCTGTTGGATTGCCTGTTGCAGAACTTGAAATTTTACGCGATCGCATTTTGTTGGAGCTGAAGTTAGGTAAACAAGCCACTGGTTACAAAGCGGCACTTAAAGCTCTCAATCGTTTCATTGCTGAATTAACTACAAGCGCATAGTCTTTTGCGAATTCGCCAACAGTGTCTTCGCTACTTTTACCCCGTTTAGAAGACTATCCCCTAGATGCCGACCTAATCATCTTCGATACTCCAGCCTCCTTAGAACCAATGGGACTGATGGCACTAGCAGCTAGTACTCATGTCCTAGCTGCAATCAAACCTGAATACAAAGACACTGGCAGTTTTGCCGATCTGTTGGATTGGTATTATAACAAGGTGGATGAACTGAGACTACGACCAAAACCATCACTAGTAGGATTTGTTCCGACTCGTGTTGATCTATACGAAGTTGGTACACATCGAGACATTTTAGGATTGGACAAGAAAGGTAAGCCTAGAAAGGACATCGCTTTAACCGAAACTTTACCCTCGGTCATTCAACAAATGGGGATTCATTGTTTCCCATATATCCGGGAATCAAACTACTATTTAAAAGCTTGTGGTGTCGGTCTGCCTCTGCATTTGTATCGGCCCGGATGTGAAGTGTACAAAGACTTTGATCCGATCGTCAACCAACTTATCAAACTTATGGTGGAGGAATAAAATGGCAGCACCCAAACCAATCGGGATGAAGCAGTTGTTTTCAGAAGCAGGACAGTCCCAACAAATCCATCAACTTAAAGTCCAAATTGAAGAACTGGAGACAGAACTTACCCAACTCAGATCGGGAATGCTCAATGCTGAAGAAAAAGCTGCATTAGAGGAACAAGTTAAAGGCTTAACAGACCAACTTGCCTATAGTGGAGGAGTCCATGAAATTGAGATCCAACGAATCAAACCTGATCCTGAGCAACCAAGACAAACATTTCCTCTCTACCAACTCCAAGAACGTGCTGAGAGTCTCCGGCGTCATGGGCAGAAAACCCCGATTGTGCTGATTCCCCAACCCCAGTCAGAATATATCCTGTTTGATGGAGAACTGAGGTGGAGAGCAGCGCAATTAATTGGTTGGCACACGCTCAAGGCAGTTTTGTTACCAAAACAACAGATTTTAGCAGCAGAGGAAGTCTTTTTAGGGCAACTAGTCACCAGTATCCATAGCCAAAAACTACATGATCTGGATCTGGCAACAGCTTTGGTCAAACTCATAGTTTACAAGTATCCGGACTTGAAGCAGTTCCAAGCCGACATTCCAAAAACCCTCAACACTGCAATCACTCAACTGCGACGTGAGCAAAAGCACCTAGAACTGAATCAGATTCGATTGGCATCAGAGCAAGAGCAACAGGAATGGCTGGAGACAGCAGGTTTACGAAAAATTGAGGAATTAGAGGTGATTACGGTTCTTTTGGGTCTACAGCTCAATCCCATCTCAATTAATAACAATATTTTTCCTCTGATGAGTTTAGCATCAGACCTCAAACAAGTCATCCGTACTGAAGGACTAGAAAGCAGTAAAGCCAGAGAACTCAATAAGTTATCTGCTGAACAACTCAATGTTGACGAGGTTGAAGCACTTGCGCTCCGCGAGTCAATCACCCAAAAAGTTATTCAATCAAAACTCTCTTTAGGTGATGTTAAACGATTAGTTAACGATACTCTGGCTCAGTACTGCCCCAAGAAAGCAACTCAAGTGTCAAAAATTATTAAGCTCTCCAAAACAATCCAAGACTTTAAAGTACAGACTGCTGACCGGGAGGGGTTAATGTCTTTGCAACAAATTCTCACAGACAAACTAGCTGAGATCCAGCAAGCTCTCAAACAATAAATCCTCTTTTCTGAACAATACCTATTTCATTTAATTTATTTCTGGTTACGCGAATGGTGAGATATAAGGCGACTGTATTAATCTGAACTTCCCCCCGTGCAAATGTACTAAATAGCCCTTAAACCCTTGCTAAATAAAGAACCTAGCCTTTATGGGCAATATATGTGTACCCATGTAAGTGATAGAACAATTTGCACATCTGTGGTAAAGTGAAAAACGGGGGCCAACGCCTCAAACTCGCTCCGCAAGCCCCTTTGACAATTTGTACCCAGTAACAGGGAATCAAAAAACTTTGAAACCCGCTCTGGTCAACAGTTAGCTCTTTTTTCTTGGGGGGAAGTTCAGATTAATCATGTTGTACAGTCCAATTGCTCACACTCAGTTTAGCCATATGGAATTGATGGCATCGACTTAATTCCTGCCAGAGTTGCTTTGCATCCAGGTTGCGACCAATAAACACAATTTGGTTACTACGGTCAGTTGTCCACGTTTGGGTATCTAAACTGCAACGCTTACCGCTTAATTGAAATATGTGCTTCAACTGGCTTTCCCAAAACCAGAGAATGCCTTTACCCCGAAAGACATTAGTCGGGGTAGTGTTACGGGGGCGCCCCCGTAACACTACCCCTAGTCGGAAGGTTGTCTAAAAAATCCTGGAACTCAGGGCAAACGCACCTTAAACTGGCACAATTATGGTTGACGGTTAAGTAAATATATGTATTTCAATCCTAGATTGATTTTGATCATCCACAATCCGCCCTCCAGCACTTAAAACTACATGATGTTGTCATCCCCTTCACCATTTACTGTTTATCCAATTTTGGGGCTTTAGCGCCTAGCAGTTTTGCCAATTTCCTCTTGAGGACACACAATCATACGACTTATTCACGCTCTCAAATTAACCCAGAAACTTTCAATCCTTAACACTATACATATCTAATTGTTTCTGACAATAAGTAAACTTACTTGTGTGACACTTTAAGACTTTATTATTTTCAGTTTTTCTGGTTTGCGGTTTTCTCCTCTCAAACTTCAAGACTTTATCCCGTTTCTAAACTAAACCATAACTACGCTATTTCAAGGCTTTCAGGACTCTGAAACTTCAGGACTTTATTTTAAATGTACACCAACCAGGATCACCAAAAGTGGGAAAGAACCTAAATTTTCCAACGTTTGGTTCCAGAGTTGGATAACAATTATCGCATACTGCTACAAGTGATACATTGTTCAGCATGGGTATTTGGCAAAAATTTTTGCAACTAACTCTGTACGTGCAGAGACGTTAAGTTTGCGAAACATTCGTTTTAAAGCTTGTTTGACTGAGTTTTGAGTAATCCATAAATCAGCGCCAATCTCTGTATTTGTTAACCCTTGAGCTACAAGTCTGGCAATCTGTAACTCCCGTGGTGTAAGTTGTGTTGATAAAGGGAGATATGGTTGGGGCTGTAGTTCTAACATACCTAATGTGGCAGATATATGCATACAGAGAGTACCAAGCATTGCTATATCTTGACTGTTAAAGGCAGGTGTTGCACTGGTGCGAGCAAAGTTTACTAATCCCACGAGCTTACCAGAACCGACAATTGGTCCTGTCATTACATGTTCGTGATCGTATTGCAGACCGCAACCATTGATATAAACAGTACTGCGCTTCCAGCTTTCTTCCGTAAATAATACTTGCTCGTGAATTGGCGCATGATGGTTAAGTACATAGGCTCTTAGCGGATCGATGGTCACACCGTAATTAATATAGTAATCAATAAAACTATCAGGTAAACCTTTGATATCTATACTAGCCAATTGATTAGACTTGTTTAGCAGTGCAATACTCCAATGGTGAGCTTGAAATAATTCACCAACTCTGTCCATAAACCGCAACCGAAGTTCTAGTTCGGAAGGAGCAAGAGAAATCGCATTAATCAACAAGTGTAAAGTTCTGAGCATATTTACAAGTGTACTCAAGTGGGGACTATTGCAAATCTGGGATTGAACTTATTATGCATCTTAATCAATGACTTCGAGGAAGATGTATATGGTAACACTCAATGATATCGCCATTCCAGATAGCGAACTTGTTCAGAAAGCTACTAAGTTAGTAAAAGAAGTTTCTCCTGAATTTCTCTACAATCACTGTTTGCGAACCTTCGTATTTGCCGATTTAATTGGTCGGCAACAGGAGATGAAATATGACCGTGAATTACTGTATTTAAGCGCTGTAATGCATGATTTGGGCTTAACCGAGAAATTTGATGGTAACCAACGCTTTGAAGTGGACGGTGCAGATGCCGCAAAATCTTTTCTTGCTGAAAACGGACTGCCGGAAGCTAAAGCTGAGTTAGTATGGGATGCAATCGCACTCCATACTTCAATCGGTATCGCATCCCGGAAGCAATCGGAAGTAGCGCTAGTTCACATGGGGGCATCAATGGATGTAGGCGGAGTGAGACTACAAGATTTGCCCAGAGAAATAGTAGAACAAATTTTAGAAGCTTATCCCAGACTGAATTGTGGAGAAGCAATATTAGAACTCATCATTAATCAAGTCAAACGCAAACCTCGCGCTATAGCTTGCACCTGGATGTCTGAAATAGGCAGATGTCATATTCATGGATTTAAGTGCCCAACAATGGCTGATTTAATACTGAAAAATCCATTAGATAAACTTATCTAACCTGAGTTCGGGATAAAGAAAAGGACAAGCAGTAAGCTGAAAATAGCGTTAAATCCAGCAACCTGTCCCATTGAAGAAGAAGTCAGAAATAAAAAACAAGCTGATGTGTCTTCATTGACTTTACGGTACTACGTGTAATTGCTTGCTTTCTTTATCTAGCTGTTTAGTCCAAAGTCCAGTTCTAAGGCGGATGTTCAAGCAGCTAACTCGAATAGCACTAAGAAAAGCGCGAACCTATTATCTGACTGGCTTTTGGGTGTAAGAGTGTGAGGGTATAGGGGTTGCACGGTCAAAACTAAGAACTTTAGGAGAATACTTAACATACAACACTCTTTCCCTACACCCCATACCCCTACATATCTACACCCAGTCACAGCAAAAATTTTACGTTTTTTTAGTGACATTCGAGCTAACTCACTGATTAGTAAACGATACAACGATGATTATTGTTTTTTGGATATTGCTTGGTTTAGTAGGTGCGATTTCCTTTCTTGCCCTTGCCCAAATTCGTCCAAAACCAGATTCACAAATCCTAGCAATTGGGCTGGTTGTTACTGCATTTATCTACATCGGCTTTGCGATTGGAGGCGGTGCTAGCCAATTATGGATAATTATCGAAGTCGCTGGTTTTGGAATTTATAGCTTATTTGCCTTACTGGGACTGCGTTATTCAAACTGGTGGCTAATGTTGGGTTGGATGGCTCATCCACTTTGGGACATTGGGCTACATTTAGTCAATCAAGGTGCAGTATTTACTCCAGATTGGTATGCGATCGCTTGTGTTAGCTTTGATTTAGTTGTAGCAATTTACATTCTATTTTGGAAATGTCTACTGTTTACGAAACCTATTAATACTAATAGTCAATAACACAATGGCAAAGCCAACCAATGGTAGAACATTTATCCAAAGTAGGTCTAAACCAATGCCTTTGAGTAAAATTCCTCGAACAATAGTGATGTAATGACGTAGAGGATTGAGTAAAGACAGAACTTGAAAAAAGGGTGGCATAGCTTCGATAGGCGCAATTGCTCCGGAAGTCTGCACCATTGGTAGATTAATAAAAAAGGAAGTGAGTATCACTTGCTCTTGCGAGCCAGAAATTGTTGCCAACATAATACCCAAACTCATCGTTACAAACAGATATATGCTCGTCAGTTCAAAAAACAGTACAAAACTGCCCCGAAACGGCAAATTAAATACTAATTCTCCTAAGACAAGCGCTATTAAGACATCCCCCATCAGTAAGAACATTAAAGGTACAATTTTTGACAGCAAAATTTCCCAGTTAGTTGCCGGTGTCATCAGCAGTTGTTCGAGAGTTCCTGTATCTTTCTCCCGCACAACTATAACCGCTGAAACCAGTGTCCCTATTATGGTTAATACTAAACCCATCACTCCCGGCACAAAAAACCAACTACTTATTAGTCCTGGATTATAAAGAAACACCATTTGGGGTGATACTGGAAGAGTTACCTGATTTTGTTCCAAGCGTCGGTTATATTGTTGGATAATCTGGGTTATGTAACTGCGGGCAATACCAGCAGTATTCGCATTTACTCCATCAATGAATACCTGAATTTCGGCTGACTGCTGTGCCACCTGACGCGCAAATTCAGGTGGAATTATCACCCCCACATCCAGGTTGCCTTTTTCTACCAAGCAGCTTAACTCGTTTTCGCTGCTGGGTACAGATTCTAGGGTAAAAATTCGATTGGAGGTCATTGCCGTCACTAGTTCTCTACTTGTCGCCACATTGGCATAGTCAATAACTCCTAATTTAAGATTGTGTATATCAGGATTAAGCGCAAAGCCATAGAGTAATAACTGTAACGTAGGCGGTACAATCAGCATAACAATCACCTGCCTATTTCGCAGAATCTGATTGATTTCTTTGCAAACTAATGCCCAAAATGAACTATCCAATAATCGGTGAATAAATTTCATATTTTAAACTTTTCTAGCAACCAATACCTTCGCCAAAATAAAGAGGGCTTTCCGTAGTAGAGTTATTGTTTACCAGAACCATAACTCAGGAACCACAGAAAGCCCATGCCAGATATATTAGCACTATTGGAATGCTTGCAACGATACACGACAAGAACAACTTTGAGGCGTTGGAGCTTAATCATATCAGCGATGCTGGCAATGAGTGGAAGGATAACGATGCTGGGTATATCAAGGTGGTGTGGAAAAGGTGGAAGCTATAGAACGATACAGAGATTTTTTGCACAGTCATTACCTTGGGCAACATTGTTTTGGGTATTTTTTCGAGAACATATATTTTGCCAAAAAGAAACATACATATTAGCAGGAGATGAAGTAGTAGTAAGC
>NZ_JBHFLM010000037.1:0-8948 GCF_041928655.1 Pelatocladus sp. BLCC-F211
CCCCTGCCCCCAAGTTTTGGGGATTTTGCCCCCCTGCCCCCAAGTTTTGGGGATTTTGCCCCCTGCCCCCAAGTTTTGGGGATTTTGCTCCCCTGCCCCCAAGCTTGGGAGATTCAACTACTCAAAGTCCCCCAGAATGGGGGATTTAGGGGGCTAAAGCTCTCAGTTCTCGCAGCATTTGACTGGTTCCGTCATCGATGGCTTTTTGCACCAGTCGGGGAATAAGTTCGGTTACGGGTAAATTGGGAAATGTGGGACTGAGGGGAGATTCTACGTAGCCGTTAGCTTGAAGAATGTAAATGGTTAGTTGATGGTTGCTGTAAATCCACACTTCCGGAACGCCGAGAGATGTGTAGGCGTTGAGGGTTGTTTTTGAGGTAACATCAGATTCAACCGCAAGGTCTGGAGGAGGATATACGGTTAAATCCATTTGGGTACATCCTTTGACCTGGTTGGCATTTTGGATATAAAAGCAGGTATCTGGTTCCACCCCAGCTATGTCTGGACGTTTAAAGGTAGTCGAGCCGAAATCTTCCCAGTTGCGTCCTTGGATTTCTAGAATTGTGGTAATGATGTAAGCAATAATGCGATGGGGACGCTCATGCAGTGCTAACGGGGACATTATTTCTAGGGTTCCTCGGTAGTATGCAATGCGGGTTTTGCGTTTTTCTCCTAAGTCTTCGAGAAGTCGCTCAAAGTCTTGCCAGGACAGGTTATGGATGGCGATTTGGCTACCGGGAGCGAGTTCTATGGCTTGGATGGGAATAGTTACGGTCATGTTTTTGTCTCCGTTAACTGCTGTCCTGCTTTCTCAATTTTGACGCGCCATTCTCCGGTGAGGAGTTTTTGCATTAGTCCGCGTTTTTGGGTTTTGAGACAATCAAGATATGCTACTGATGCTGCAATTTCCCTATCTGCTGTACCTAAAATCTCCGCTATTTGCTTCTGTTTCTCCAGTGACGGAAGTGTAATCTTCAACTGAAGGAAGTCTTTTTTGTTCAAAACCCGGTTACGTCCGGCACCACCAGGAGAAATAAGACCAAGCTGAAATATAAATCTTTTGAGTAAATAGCAACATTATCTGGATTTTCAATCCAGCGTTGAAATGTACCCTTACCATGACTTCTGATGCCGACTGCCATATACGGTTCGGTCGGTTTAGATACTTCACGAATGACCAACTCTAAACACTTTTTCAGCTTAGTAGGTGTTCCCGGTAAGCTCAGAAGGCTTTGCATCAACGCCTTTTTACGCTTTTGCTGGGCTGTGATTAGCTTTTCGGTGAGCGCGATCGCACTATCCCAAGTCCCCAAAATTTCAGCTATTTTCCTCTGTTCTTCAATTGGCGCAAGTAGAACTTTGATTTTATGCACATCATTGCGGTTAATTCCTGGAACTCCTGTTTTATCACTAAACTTTTTAAGGTCTACACGCTGAAGAAGATAGTAAACAAATAAAGGATAATTTCCATGAAAATCTTTTACAAATAGCGAAGTATTAAGAGGCCAAAAGTCTTCTTCTATCCAAAAAATCTCGCCTATTGTTCCATATCGACCAGTTACGACACCAGGAGCAGATACCATTGCTGTGTCATGGGTACCAGAGAAGCCAGAAGAAGAGATAACCGGAATATTTCCGGAACGACGGGTAGATGTCGGTAAATCAAAGCCACGTTGAAGTGTTGCAATTTCTCCAAGTCTTTTTTCTACCCAATTAGAAGGAATTGAGCGAGATTTTTTACCCATCAATCCCCAAGTCCTTCAAATAACCCGCCATCTTCCCCCTAACCTCAAACAACTCCGCTTCTAACTGCTCAATCTCCTGCTGTACCGCAGCAATATCAATCTCCTCCTCCTCCTCAAACGTGTCCACATAGCGAGGAATATTTAAGTTAAAATCATTCTCCTTAATCTCCTCCAACGACACCACACGGGAATACTTTGGCACATTCTCCCGCTCTCGGTAAACCCGAACAATTTTCTCTAAATGCTCATCTAATAGCTCATTCTGATTCTTCCCGTTCTGAAAATCATTACTTCCATCAATAAATAACACATCTTGGCAGTTCTTATTTACACCACCTTCCTCCCGCGATTTATCAAACACAAAAATTGCCACGGGTATCGATGTACTGGGAAACAAATTCGGTGGTAAGCCAATCACCACATCTAACAAATTCTCCTCAATCAACTTCTGCCGAATCCGTCCCTCACTCGCACCCCGAAACAAAACCCCATGCGGTGCAATCACCACCACACGCCCCTCTTTAGGTAAAGCAATTTCAATCATGTGGGTAATAAAGGCAAAATCCCCCTTAGTCTTCGGTGGCACACCCCGCCAAAAGCGGTTGTAGGTATCCTTCTCGGCACTTTCTGCCCCCCATTTATCCAAAGAAAAGGGCGGATTTGCTACCACCACATTGAACTTCATCAACTTATCAAGTTCTACCAAAGCCGGACTATTTAACGTATCGCACCACTCAATTCGGGCAGCATCCTTACTGTGCAGAAACATATTCATCCGCGCCAAAGCCCAAGTACCCCCGTTTACCTCCTGCCCAAATAGCGAGTAATTATTACTACCCACTTCATTAGCAACCTCAATCAGTAAGGAACCCGAACCACAGGTAGGGTCACAAATTCTGTCGCCGGGTTTTGGCTGCGCTAGTTTCGCCACTAATTTAGAAATCTGCGCTGGTGTAAAAAACTCCCCTGCTTTTTTACCCGCACCAGAAGCAAACTTCTCAATTAAATAGATATAAGCATTACCGATAATATCCTCACTCACCCGCGAAGGTCGCAAATCCAACTTGGGATTAGCAAAGTCATTAATCAGGTTCTTTAACCGTCGGTTGCGGTCTTTCGTCTTACCCAAATTCGCCTCAGAATTAAAATCAATGTTGCGAAAAACGCCCTCTAACTTGGCTTTATTCGCTGGGTGTTCTTCAATTGCTTCTAAAGCTTCGTTAATCAGTTCGCCAATATTATCAGCTTCGCGCTGCTCGTAAATGTCGTAATAACTCGCACCCTTGGGCAATACAAACCGTTCCCGCTCCATTTTTCGCCGGATGCGATCGTCGTCGTCCCCGTATTGCTTTTGGTACTCTTCGTAGTGATCTCGCCAAATGTCACTAATATACTTAAGAAACAGGAACACCAAAATGTAGTTTTTATACTCCGACGGATCAATTACACCCCGGAACGTATCGCACGCATTCCAAAGAATACTGTTAATTTCGTCCTGTTTAATTTTGTCGGTTATAGCCATCGGTTTCGTTACAAAATCCCTGCAATATATAAACTTTCCACAGGTAACACATTTGAAACAACAATACAGTACAAAAATACTATTGTTATTGAAAATGTTTTACCTCTACAACTTTCTGCATCAAAACTGCATCAATGTATACCTTACGCCTTTGTGCGAGTTTCTCTATAATTTGTTGCTCGCGTTGACTCAGTGCTGCAATTTGCGCGATCGCTTTCTGGTTTTTCAGTGGTGGTAAATCAATCACCAGCGTTTCTAAAGCTGACTTACTCACCATCAACAAACTAGTCCCCTCAGAAAGTCGATTTATCTGTTTTTGTATGTCGGGTTGCTGGAAATACCAAACCAAAAAAGCTGGGTTCACCTTCGGCGATTTGACTTGAATCACCATTAGGGGAGAAGCAGCCACACAATTGTCAACCTCCTCAGTTACAACCGCCATTTTGTGAGAAACACCCCTAGAACAAAACAAAATGTCGTCCTGTTTTAGTAAATGTTTTTCATATAAATAATTACTGCATACCTTGTAAACATCACTTAAATTTAAACAGTTGTAATCATCAATATCCTTCATTTGAATTACCCCCACCTCTCCGTTTGGGTCGCGCTCAATCCTCGAACGGAAGGGATAGCCTGTACAAATTGACGCAATTTCCTTAAGTTTGACTTTCGTCATGGCTCTTAAATACAGTCATAATCAACTCACTCAATAGGTAAGCGAGGTAGTGTTACAAAACGCACTACCTCGCCAGGGTCACGCACTTAATCAAAGCTCAACAGTGTAGAAACCTCAGCTAATGCTAAAATTCCCGCACAGCATTAGAAGCTATAACCAGCCATCCGTACCCTTTGCTACAATCTCTAACCTGTCAGGACAAAGATGACGAAGGGGACACCAGCGACATTCTTGAACGCTGGGCGTAACAGGTGGCGTGTTTGCAGTCTTCATATCCTTAACCAATTCCGCAACCTGGCGCTTAAACTCGATGGTAATCTCCGCAGGAGAAATGTCAAAAATCTCACCTTTGTGGACTAACTGTCCTGCGGGAATCTCACGAATTCCGTGTAAACCAACGGTTGGAATCAGCGCCATATATAACTTGACTTGGGCAATGTCACTCGCCTTCAATTCCTTACCAGCCTTGATATCTGGCACAATCACCTCATCTGCACGCACCGCCACAATGTCAGGTTTGGCTGAGATAATCGCACCAAATTTTGTTTCATACTTAAAATCGTTAGAACCTTCGGTGTAAACGGTATAGCCCTCAGTTTTCAACTCCTTCGCATACTGGGTTAAAGCAGCTTGGTGCTTGAGCTTGTAACCTTGGGCATCAAAACCGTTATCGGCTTTCGGGATAGAATAATTCGCCTGAGTATGCAGTGAGAACATACATTGGCGATCGCCAGCAAGGGCCTTCGCTAACCAACTGGGATGAATGTATGTCTGCTGACGGCGGCTCAATCCCATACCCGCGGATTGATTTGGGCGGTTCGCTTGCTGAGGAAGCTTAACCGCAAAAAAATCCGCATTGTTCAATGCATTTGAATCGTTTATCATTGATTTACCTTTTAAAATGCAGGTTCCTAATCAGGAACCTTTTTTGTATCCATCGGAAAAGTTGTAACCCGGTTACTGCATTAAAATTTTCCGAGTAGTCAAATATTTGCATAAATGCCAGATGCTGTCAATTTTTTATTGTTGTAACCTGATTACAATTATTCAAATTTGCAAGCAAGTATTTTACACCTCACACAAAAAGCGTCACGCACCTGCTACATTAAGTAACTGGGCGTAAATAATTATCGTTAGGAGCAGGCAATAGGCAATAGGCAACAGGCAATAGGAGAAAGGGTTTGAGCCTTATTTACACTTCTTTACGTAGTTGACTTTTTTCTCACCCACTTACTTATCGAACTGCGATCGCTTAGACATCCTTCCCTTGTCCCCCTTATTTGGAACTTCCTCACCTTTCCCAATCATCAACTCAAAGGTTCCACTCTCACTATTTTTTGATCTGCATCGATTTTGATATTTGCTAATCCAAATTGTTCAAGCACCCAAGCATTCGTTGTCAAGTGCGTACTAACTTCCGCTACCTGATACTCACTTGGAGCTGACGCCAAAGCAGCAGGTAATAATAATTGATCGGCTAAATGTTCATCCACTGCTGCACCAGTTTGATTAAATTTCAGTAGTTCTTCACAAGCGATTTGGGCAACTTTTTCTGCTGGTAAACCCAAACGTCCCAAGCTACTAAACCCAGCGAGGCTATTTTCATACTCCGCAGTCAGAAATAAACCAGCCCCCGGTGCAACGCCTTTTTCTCGTACAGGCTTGATTATATGTTTCAATCCTGCTTCCCGTAATAAATTCTCGGTACGGCTAGCTATGCGTTGGGGAATATGAGCAGGTAATTCTGTGGCGATCGCTAATCCTCGTACTTGCTGCAAATCACCACGTTTTACCAAATTTATCCCAGCCAGTCTTCTACTACCACTCACTCGCAAATTCACTACACCTCCGCCTTGGGGATACCAACCCCAAGCACCCAATTTCACATCAACTTCCACACCCATCTGTTTGAGTATAGGCAGATATACTTGTTCAATGTATGTCATCGGTGGGCTAAAGGGGACATGAGTTCCACCTTTAAACGTCACCTGTGAATCACCAGTTGCTAACGCCAGAGGTAACAGCACAGTCTGCAAAACCAAAGTTACAGCGCCAGCAGAACCACCTTCTCGCGCTTCGCTAACATCAAAGGTGTAATTTCCTGCTTTCACCACCCCACCAGGAATAAATTCCAGCATCATCGAACCCAAAGCATCACCGCGCACTTCTGCATCACAAATTGTCGCAGTCGCACGAACTCCTGTTAAATGTTGGGCTGCTAACCCTGGTTTTTTGCGTCCAGCGCGGATATTGTAAATGCTAATTGGGTTGCCTGTAATAGCAGCTAAACTTAAGGAACTGCGAAGAACTTGTCCCCCGCCCTCACCGTAAGAACCATCTATATAAATCATAATTAGGGCTTGCTGAAGAAAACTGTAAGGTAGTCCAGATAGGGGGTTTAACTCTCTCCTGTTAGATTTACAGCAGAGAGATTAATTTCTCTCAAATCTTGTTTATGATGAAACCTTAAGGGTTAAGGCACTTCCTCCCAATCCTCTATCTGTAATCCATCCACCCGACTAAATTCACCCGTGTTGGTGTCACCAATATCAAACTATTCGCTCTTGCAATAGATGCAATTTGCAAGTCATTGGGACCAATGGGAGTTCCACTCGCTGCCAAGTCAGCGCGAATATGTCCGTATATCAATGCAGCAGGATCATCAAAAGGCAAAGAAACAAACAGATTGAGAAACTGTTGCTGTCTGGCTAAACTTTGCTCAGGATTATTGCTTCTCATCGCTCCATAAAATAACTCCGCTTTAACCACTGAACACACAGCAATATCTGCTACTCTTGTTGCCCGCAAACGTTCTCGAATTGCCACCGACCTACCATTGAGATAACGAATGCAAACATTGGTATCTAATAAATACCTCACAAAATTTCTTCCCTTTGCTCAAACACACCCTCAGAATCAATAACAATAGGGTCATCCTGGCAACTACCATAAGTCTGTTCAAAAAAACCAGCAGGCCAGCCCAATTCTTCTAGTGTTTTCATCTGCACTAATGGTTCTAGTGGCTGAAAAATCACCATCACTTCTAAGTCTTTGTCTGTTACGCCCACCGGAATTTCTAAATGTAAAATCCCATCTTCGCCTACACGAGAGCGTAATTTTATACTTTGCATCGCCCTTGTCTCCAATTTATAGATAGATTAATTCTAGAGTTTCGTCGCTATACGCTCGCGCACCTTTAACAATGAAGCCTTGGGATAAACCTGTAGAAATTGGCATACATTCTCCTCAAACTTCCCCAATCTCTCTACTCTTACCAGGATTCATCAACCCATATGGATCTACCATTTCCTTAAATTGCAACTGTTCTGGATCGATAACTTTTCTACCACCATCTTCAATAATGTAAGTGTGGGGATTGGCAATAAATATACCCTGTTCTTCGTGATGGCGGATGATTTCGTTCAGGCGTTCCTCGGTGGTGTAGCGTACAAGTTGTAAAGCTGCGGGAGTTGTTGCACCGTTGACACGAACAAATTCTAAATGCATCATGACTTCATCCCCGTAGTGATGATACATCTGCTCTACTAACTGTAGAGATGCGCCATGGCCAGTCTTTACATCTGCTGGGAAGAGACTTTGTAAATAGGTGATGGAAGTATCAAGACTGCGGGCGTGGAGAGTGGTGTGATTCCAAGTGAATTCTAATAAGTTCGCACCTTTGCCAGGTTCTTGTACTGTTTTTTGATATGTAATATTGCCACCATGTTGCTGCACCAATCCAGGCAAAAACTCTAAACTCGGTTCCGCAATTAACAACAAAGCGGCGTGAGTACCATCGGGAATATATTGCCGCAATGGCGTAAAGTATTGGGGGATGGGGGATGCAAAGACAGCAATTTCTTTTTTAATCATGCCATCAGCATCGGCAAGGCTCTGCCCAAATCTGGCTGCTGCCATAAATTCAGGAAAGGTAATAATTACTTCTGCCCAAGGATAGGACGGGCCGAGGGGAATTTCTACTTCAGTAATAATACCGTTAATCCCCCAAGCATGGTTGACTTTTTGGACATCGTCGCCACGTAATTCAATTACACGTGGTTCATCTTCTAAGGTGACGACTTTTAATGCTAAAAGATTACCGCGATCGCCTAAAAATCCATACTGTATTGAGCCAATTCCCCCACTACCACCAGCGACAAAGCCTGCTATTGTGGCTGTGCGGTAGGTAGAGGGTGCCATCCGTATTTCCCAACCAATTTCCCGTGTTTTTTTATCTAGTGCTGCTAATTTCACCCCTGCTTCTACTCGCGCTATTCCTGGTTTGATCCAGCAAATCTCCTGCATCCGCGTCATATCAAGGATGACACCACCGTGTAAAGGTACACATTGTCCATAATTTCCTGTTCCTGCACCCCGCACTGTCACAGGAATTCGATGTTTGACACAAGCAGCTGCAATTTTTAATACTTCTTGTTCGTTAGCAGGGCGTATAACTATATCCCCGACTTTTCCCGCTAGTTTGGGAACCAGAATCGGGCTGAAGGTATGATAATCCTGGGATAATTTTGCTACTTGAGAGGAATCGATGATGATTTCGATTCCTGGCAGGGAATTGATTAGGGTTTCTAAATTGTAGGGTTTTTTATATGTTGTCATGGTTAAAATTTATCTTTTGGTAACGTAGACGCGTAGCGGCTTGCCGCAGGCTACCACAAAGGACACAAAGGACACAAAGTCAAGAGAATTTTTATAAATTAAAACTCTTGCAAAGGCCTATTGTAAGAAAATTCAACCATAGATGAACCAAAGATTACATGTTGAGGATGATTATATTAGCGGTGCGATCGCACAAATTCTGTTTGTCTAAAAAACTACAGTACAAGTAAACAAAATATTTTCATCGAAATTAAACCTCGTCCATCTTGAAAAGAGGAGTTTTTCAAAAAGGACATTATGTAGGTTGGGTGGAACGGAGTGTAACCCAACATTAACCAGACTATAATGTTGGGTTTCGCTGTCGCTACACCCAACCTACAAAACTACA
>NZ_JBHFLM010000038.1:0-18284 GCF_041928655.1 Pelatocladus sp. BLCC-F211
GACGCATTTAGCGCTTAGGCCTTTCCAATTAATAAAATATCCAGCCCTCGCGTTCCGCCTGAAGGGCGGAACGCTCACCAATTCTTGGGTTGAGCCAAAATATATTTGATAGGGCTGGATATTTTATTTTTTGGAGATCCCTTAGAAAAAAGGGAGGCTTGAAGATGCAAGGGGGAGAATTTATCTCCCTACCTGCTCAAGAGCTTCTTGCTGAAGCCTCCACTTTTTCTAAGATTTGCCCTTGTTAGGGATTGAGCAAAAATAAGTTGGTCAGGCTTATATTTATTCAACTCATTCAAAATCCCTCGTAGAGGGGGCAGCGCCCTACCGGGCGCTGCCAAGCCTGACCAACTTATTCCTGCGCGGGTGCTTATGCAGTAAACATGAGTTGGTGAAACTCAACAACTGTACAAGAGCAAGTTAGAATTTTTTCATCCAGGAGTAACGGGAGCAGAATTTTGACGACGAAATTCGTAACACTGACTGCATTTAAAGGGGGAGTAGGTAAAACTACCTCAGCAGTCTGCCTTGGGTGCCTTTTTGCTCAGAAAGGATACAAAGTTTTGCTCATAGACTACGACCCCAATCGTTCAGCATCTGTTTGGGGGTCTCGCGGCTCTCTCCCCTTTCAAGTTGCGACGGAAAATACTGCTACTCGATTAATGGCAAAAGAAAAATTTGATTTTATAATCATTGACACTCCTGCTCGACCAACTGCTGCTGAGATTAAAGAATTAGTTGAGGGATGTGATTTGCTTCTAGCAGTCACAACTCCTTCAGCTCTGTCAATAAGTGCTTTGAATATGATGGTTCAAAGTTTTCCGCCAAAAACGGAATACCATGTTTTACTGACTGTTGTACCTCCATCGACAGAGCCGGATGGAGAAATTGCTTTTCGTACACTAAAAGAGCAAGGTCTACCTGTGTTAAAACAAGGAATCCAACGGTTGAAAGTTTATGAACATGCAGCAGCTGAGGGCAAACCAGTCTATGAAATTAAACGAGGAGGAAAAAAAGCATGGGAAGATTGGAAGGAACTAGCAAAGCTGCAACCAATCAAAGACTTGCTAATTTAAAACAGATTTTAAGCTTCACTCCTGAGCTTGAAGTCAGTCAGAGCAAGCAAAATGAAGCAAGCAGTGATTCTTCTGTAGTGTGGGTAGCTCGTCATAAAATTCATCTAACTTTTAGCTTTGTCCCAGGTAGACAAGCCGTTCGCTATTACTACAATCAGGATGATTTGAAAACTTGGGCACTGCATGACCTGAAAATTAATGGAATTCATTCTCCATTATGGGTTCGTCCACTACCCAATGGCGAACCAGATGAATATGAACTGGTTGCTGGCAAACGTCGCTACCACGGCTCCGAAGTAGCAGACATTGATCCACTACCTGTGCGAATTTTTAACTGGAGTGATCTTGAAGCTTTTAAAGCATCACTTGCAGAAAATAAAAATCGTCGAGATTTTAGTGCCTTAGAAGATTTGGATGGCACACTCAAACTTCTTGCTGTAAGTATTGAAGGAACTGTTGAAGAAGCCGTAAGTCTGCTATACCAATTAGATAATCTCAAGCGTCGGTCGGGTAGTCAAAGCGTTTTAGAGCATCCCCAATTTGAAACTGTACAGGCAGTCTTTGCGTTTTCTGGTGGCATTACCTGGGAATCTTTTGTCAAGACTAGACTACCATTGTTAAAAAAACCCAAAGAGATTCTAGAAGCTATCCGTCAAGGAAAAATTGAATATACTAAGGCATTAGAGATTGCCAAAGTTAAGGATTCTAATATTCGACAAGAACTTTTATCATTAGCAATCGCTAACAGTCTTTCCTTGACAGAAATTAAGGAACGTGTCAAAAATATCAATCCGAACTTAGAAAATCCGATTCAAACTCGATTAGATAATACTTACAAACAATTCAAAAAGTTACTAAAAAAAATTGAAAAGGAGCCAGAACGACTTCAGTCAGCTGAGAAATTACTAGCTCAAATAGAAGAATTTCTAGGACAAGATTGACCCAAAACGCTTTGGGTCACTTATAGCAAAAGTCAAATCCAAAGAGCGATCCCACCACCGCGCCCTACACAGTCTTATTGAGCACAATTGGGGTGTCTGTCACGGATAGTTTGATGATAGGTGATCGCTATCGATTATCCTCTGTTATCAGCAACAGCGATCGCACTGTGGCAATGTTTTAACTTGTCAATCCCACCTGAATCAACCTTTTAGCAAGCTGGGTATAACGCTGCTGTTTGTTAACAGAACGCACAGCCATACCAATTGCTTTTTTTGAGCCAATTAGGGGGAAAAGTAGCCAAAGCGCATTTTGCCGCCATGCATCGTCTGTAAACCTTACTCAGAAGCTTGTTTTAGAAAAAAACTAATTTTTACCTAAAATTTAGGATTTGACAGACCAGATCCACTACTTTTAGCCGTACCATTTGAACCCCTCTAATTTTTGTAGCCTGAAACCCTTGTGGCTACGTTCCCAAATCCTGTGTCAAGTAACTTAGACTTTTATTGGTACAGTCAAAACCAGCTTTTTCTCCGTTTTTTGATGAAAAGAGCTATTTTATTTCTGTAACTCCTTCATAGCAAACCTTTCAAGCTTTGCATGGCGGCAAAATGTGTCTTGGTTACTTTTACCCCAATTTGGCAGACAGTATGCCAGACAATACCGTGTCTATGGCAGACAACCCACCAGACAATGTGCAAAATCTCACTTCTCATCCGGCAGACAGTGAGATTTGTCCGGCGGACGACAGACAGAATAATGATATTTTTTTAAAAATTTCTATATTAGAATTACAAAAAAAATATGACATCGGGCGAGATCCACTGTACGCCCGAATGCGTTACCTCCAGATAAAGACTTGGAAGATAGGCAAGAAAGCTTATCTGGATGCTGACCAAGTAGCGCACATGGACGGACTACACGACCACATCCAGGCGACCGGAAAGATGGAAGGTTATCCGATACCGGAACCGTCTGGACCAGTCGAAGTAGAAGAAGACCCTTTGCCAACCGCTACAACAACGTCCCTGACAGTTGCCGAGACGACCCAAGTCACAACACCACAAGTTACAACGCCAGGGTACTCACCCAAACAAAAGCGATACTCCCAGGAGGGAGTCGCTTCGCGAACGCAGTCCTCCCAACAAGTAGATGATGTTAATGCAATCGTGCAATCTGCTCAAAACAAAGCAGCTGGGGTAATGATTGCAGAAAATATCTTGGCCAGACACTTCATTGAAAATCCCGAACTACTATCAGACGACCTAAAGCAGAAGATTAAAGAATCGGGGGAGATGCCCAGTGTTGACCCTTTCGCATACGCGGACTCGTTGATCAATATTGCAATGGGTTCTATAAGCGCGGCCTGAAATTCTTAGGAATGGTAGCAACTGGCGCATTTATCGCAATCAATGGGCTTAATCCCTTCTCGCTATTAGCATTAGGGATAAGTGGAGCAATTGCACTATTCCCTAAACTTTCCTCTAAGAAAAACGAGACTCAGGACTCAGAACTTAGCACTATACCCACGCCAGGGGAATTTAAGATTTACAGACAGGCGGAATTAAACCGCACTACAGCCTCACTCTTAGCTAATGGTGCAATTTTAATCGCCGGCGAAGATGGCAGTGGTAAATCTGTACTAGCAAGTGCTGTAGTTGAGAAATTACAGGATGACGGCTTTATGGTGGCGTTTATTGAGCCTGCAACACCCAAACAGATGCTTTTGGAAATTGCTGGACAATTCGACATTCCTACCGAAGACCTGGAGGGCAAATCACTGACAGCTGACAAGTTGAAAAGAGCGAACGAAAGCGGTTCAACTCACCTTATCAAAGCCAATATTAAAGGAGTGCGGACAAGCGATCGCTCTAAGGTTGTTGGTCAATTCCTTATTATCCAGGCTCAAGGCACAGGCTTTTTAGTCCAAGCTGACGACGGTAGGATTTACAAGGCTTCCACAGAACCAGATGCCCAAATTTTCCTAGAGGAAATTACTGCCGATGTGGGGAAACCTGCCATTACAAACATAGAAGCGATTTCTATTGAGGATGAACCTGTAGGTGTTGCGGCTCGCAAACATAAACGCTCCGGCTTGCAAACAAGAAAATTGTTGGCTCAAATTAAGGTTCTTGGCAGCTAAGTTTCCTGACAAGAAACCCATATACAAGGGAGCGGGAGTCAAACTTGAAACACTCACCTTTTCTGTACTCAATACTGCTTAGAGCTTAACCGAAGCGTATTGGGCTGGATTCCCCAAGCAAATAAACGCTGCCCAATAATAAGGATGCTCATAAGGACGTTCCGAATCGGATTTTTGACTTAATTGACGTAAATGGTCAGCAATGGCTTGACTGTGCGTTTGCGCCCATTCTATCGCTGATTCTGTCAACCACTGGGAGCGCATTTGAGCAATTGTCATATTTCGTACATCGTACTTAGCTTGTTTCAAGGCTTCAGCTTTGCTGAGTCGGGATTGCAGGAGGTAATAATAAAAACGTTCCATCAAAATTGCTGTGGCAAAATCATCAACTCTCCAAAGACTCATCACTACTGTTTTTGCGCCTGCTTGGATAAACGAACGGCGCAATCCGACGACGGTTTCCCCATTAAAAACAGCTCCCAAAGCAGTTTCACAGGCGGAAGTGACGACTAATTCTGTTCCGCCTAAATTTAGCGATTGCACATCTAAAGCGGTTAATAACCCATCTTCGGCTGCTTCTGGTAGTGCCTTTCCATTGAGCATAGTATTAGCGCCAGCGAAAGCTAATCCCGAACGTAGAAGGGGATTTTGGCTACTACCTAATTGGAAGCGTTCTGATGCGGAAAGATTTAATAATAAGAAATTTTGTCTAATTCTTTCTTCTTGTTGCGGTTGTATATTTTCCAGGAAATAGCCGTGAGTAGCAATATGAAGAATGTAAGGACAGCTTTTGGTTTGTGATACAAGGGATTTTAAGGCTTGAGCTTGCATAACTGCCTTGACTCCTAGCAGTTTGGCAATTTTTTCACCTTCGATTTCGGTTCCAGGTAGGGGTGAGAAAACCTGTCCGCCTCTTGAGGAGGCTAGCTTCTGGTACAGGATTGTTCTTTCTCCGACAACAGGAGGGGAAGCGCTGCCTTTAGCCGTTAGATTATAATCAGGGTTAGCGATAACGAGGGGTTTGGTAACTGTGGCGGGAATTTGGGATTTGAAGCGTAAAATATCTCGTCCGACGCTGAGAAAGTTGAAGTTATATTCATCCATTAAATAGCGTCCCTCATCAGTAGGTAGCACTTCAAAGGGTAAGCAGTTGAGTTCACCATCGGGACAGATGAATAAGTCTTTGCTCAGATGAGGTTTGAGTTTGTCAAAAACAAGAGAGCGCAATTCAATTTTTGGATCAATTTCATCTTCTTCCACAATTTCATCTAAATCAAATCCTCGTCCTCCTTCTGTTGACACCCGAAAATCTCTCACTAAGAGGTCTATAGGTTCCGCTTCTCCTAAATCAACCATTTTTAAGCGTTCTGGTTCTTTGGCGGGTAGGATAAAAGCGACGTAGCGAGGGGGAAACCAGTGAGAGTCGCCATTAGCAGAAATTGCTTGAAAATTAGGGACATTAAAGCGCACAAACTCCACTAAAGTTGTTCCTTCGGGTAATTCCAAGGCGATAGTGCTATGGTTTGCGTTTTGCAGTTCTTTTTGCAGGTTAAGTTCTGGGATATTGAGTTCTCGTTCTAGGGTTTGTGCTTGTTGTCTGAGGGAGTCGATTTCGCTTTGGTAGTAGGCAGATTGTTCGGGAGTGGGGATATCAAAACAGCGTTTAGCCAGTTGTTGTCTAACTTGTCGCCATTGTTCGAGTTTGGGGGCGAGGTGGGAATATTGTTCTGATAAGAGGGCTATCTTTTGTAGGATGGTGGTTTCTGTGGCGATCGCTTTGCGCCTTAGTACTAGGTTATAAGCAGATTGTATGGCTTCAGGGGAGTTGAGAAAGTGTTGGGAAACGAGGGAGAGAAAAGACTCTAAATTATCGTAGTTTTGTTGCAAATAAGTAAGGCGTTGATTGTCCGTACTAATGCTAAAGATTTGGGAAATCGTTTTTAAATCGATGTCTGCTGACTCCTGCATAAGTACTAAAGCTTCTTGTGAGCAGTCATTTGCAGCATACAATAAAGCTAAACTCATCAGAGAAATGGCATAGTTAGGATGCTCGATACCAAGAATTTTTGCAAAAATTTCTTTACCTTCTCGAAGTAGAGGTTCAGCTTCGGCATACCGCCCCATTGATTTATACAATATGGCTAAACCCTCTAGAGAAATAGCATAGTCAGGATGTTCAATTCCTAGTACTTTAGCTCTAATTTCTAAAGCTTGATGATACAAAGATTCAGCTTCAGTTTCCATTCTCATTGAATGATATAACTGAGCTAAATTAAAGAGAAATGTAGCATAGTCAGGGTGAGTATTACCTAAAGATTTAGCTGTAATTTTTAACGCTTTTTGATACAAAGGTTCAACTTCGGTATACCTTCCGGTTGATTTATATAGCAAAGCTAAATTACTAAGAATAGGAGCCGAATCCAAATGAGCAGTTCCTACAGCTTTGGAGTGAATTTCTAAAGCTTGAATATAGAGAGGTTCTGCCTCATCGTACCATCCCATTAAATAATATAACCAACCTAAGTTATTCAAATTAGTAGCATAATTAGGATGGTCAGTTCCTAGCACTTTAGCTACAATCTCTAAAGCTTGGAGATACAAAGACTTAGATTCTGTATACCTCCCCATGAACATATATAACTCGGCTAAAGTTCCTAGAGAAAGAGCGTAGTGAGGATGGTCAGTTCCTAGTGTTTTACCTCGAATTTCTATGGCTTGAAGGTATAATGATTCAGCTTGATCATATCGACCCATTAACGTATATAACAGGGCTAAATTATTTAGAGGAGGAACATAATCAGGATGGTCAGTTCCTAAAATTTTGGCATTAATATCTAAAGCTTGAATAAATAAGGGTTCAGCTTGATTATATCTTCCCATTGACTCATATAATGTAGCTAAACTATTCAAAGATTGACTAGAACTAGGATGTTCAGTTCCTAGCACTTTCGCTTGAATTTTTAGACATTGAAGATATAAAGGTTCAGCTTTGGCATACTTTCCCATTAATCTATATAAATTGGCTAAACTAATAAGAGAAGCAGCATAGTTAGGATGTTCATTTCCTATCACTTTCGCTTGAATTTTTAGAGATTTATGATAAAGTGGTTCGGCTTCAGCATATCTCCCCATTGACTCATATAAAATAGCTAAATTATTAAGAGAAGTAGCATACTCACGATGCTCAGTTCCTAAAGCTGTGGCATTAATCGCTTGAGCTTGTAGATACAGGGGTTCAGCCTCAGTATATCTCCCCATTAATCGATATAACGCGGCTAAATTATTTAGGATTGTAGCATAGGTAGGATGGGCAGTTCCTAAGACTCTGGAACCAATCTCTAACGACTCTTGATACAAAGGTTCAGCTTCAGCATATCGCCCCATCGCTTCATATACTAGGGCTAAACCATTCAAAGCAGCGATATAATTAGGGTTGTCTGTTCCTATAATTTTGGTATAAATTTCTTGACTTTCTCGCAATAGGTATTCAGCTTCAGCATACCTCCCCATCGACTCGTATAAGCTACCTAAATTCATCATAGAAGTAGCATAGAAGTAATTTTCACGTCCCAAAACTTTGGCAAATATATTTGTACCTTCTTTCATGAATAATTCAGCTTCGGCATACCTTCCCATTAATTTATAAAGTGTACCTAAATTATTTAAGGAAGTGGCATAACGGGGATGTTCATTTCCTAAAGCTTTCGCATAATTTTTTATAGCTTCTCGATACAAAGATTCGGCTTGAGCATATTCACCTTTTGATTGATATGAAAAGGCTAAATCTTCAAGAGAATTAGCATGGTCAGCAGAATTATTGCTGTTTGTTCTTCGCTCAAACAGAAACCATGCTATTAAACCGAAAATAACTACAGCTGCAAAAAAAATAATATTCATAATTGCTATCCAAATTTGAAAATTTATATTCGCTATAAGCAAATTTTATGAATTATCGAAATGAGCGTTATCATCATTATTCAAAACGGCGTAACCAGTAATAGGTAATTTAAATGCACAACAGCTTAAGCCTAAGCCAAATTAGGATTAAGGCGAATCGCTTGGTTGACGATGCTCGACCCCTCCATTGTAGTAATCTAAAGCCTGATTATCTTTCATCAATTTCTTGATGATAAAAAAGGCTATGAGCAAGACTAAAATTCCTCCAACAATAAACAATCCCTGATTTGTTTGTTCTGTTTTTCCTGTCTGACTATTATCATTTGCTAGGTTGCTGTCAGCCAAGACTAAATTAGGATTAAAATCAGTTTTGCCTAGATACATCTCATTGACACTGACTAATTCAATGGCTCTGTAGTTTTCTTTGGGTTGAGGACGAAACCCATTCATACCCAATGCTTGATAGGGAATAATCCCAATGAAGATGACAAAAATAAATCTTATAAAACTAAATTTATCCTGGTTCATCCTAACTCCCCTCATCTTTACTTGTCATTTAAATTTTGCTTGATTACAGAATCGTTGCGACAAAAAATGTTATTTTACTACCTTAAATTTCTTATAAAAAACTTGGCTACCACTCTGCTGACCTACTTGAATAAATATCTCCTCAAGACGTTCTCGGTTTAACTTAATATCTTTAGCAGGAGACTCCCAATTAACCCAAGACAACTCTATTGGTTTTTCTGTGACAAGAGCTAGAAAATATTCTGATCCTTCTGTGAGAAATTTCAAAGATTTAGCTCGTCCTGGTTTTTGATCATCAGGTGGGAAATGAAGCCCTTCAGATAATAAGGTATAAGGAACTTCTGCAAAGGCTTTGGAAGGACAAATGAGAAATTTATTTCCTTCTCCATCCTCATTAATTAATAATATACTTTTTCCTATATACGGAAAATTGATTTGCAAGCGATAGCGTTGTCCTAGCTTAATGTCATGATTATCAGGCGGAATTTCTCCATCTAAATCTAATCTTCTTGTTTCTCGTCTTGTTTCAATATCTATCATCTTTAATTCCTCCAAAGCATAAAGAGCTATATTCCTAGACAATTCCCATGCCATTCGAGGAAATTTTTTCTCCCATAACCATTGATAGGTTAATTGATAGTCAGGATTTTCCAAAACATCTATGCCATCTCGTTGCATTTCTTGCTTGAATGTCTCTGTTATTTTTTTAGTAACTCTTGCAGCAATGGGATTAATACCACTTTCTTCAAATACCTGCTTTTCATCTTTTATGATTCGCTGGGCAATTTCTGTCAGAGTTAGATTGTGATTATTCGGGTTATAGCGTAGCCGAAACAAACAGCTAGCAATACCGCCTTTAAAGGGGAGTTGCTGTAGGATAGTTTCTAAAAACTTTTTTTGTAAAAAGTGATTATTACTTATAATCTGATTCATTCTCATACCTCTAAATTGGAGGAATATAGAACTCCTATTTGATTTTTGTTGGCGTGGCCTGCGCTTTGCGCTTAAAAACTCTGTATATCTCTAATTCCCTTCTTGGCTGCTAATATTTCAGAGTCTATACGAGTAAGTGTACGAATCGAACCGGATTCCTATCTCAACAATATAAACAAGATTTGGTTGTTCGTTTACACCACTTAATAAAAATCTAAAACATTGCTGTAAACATTATTTTTATGTTGGGAACTGTTATTGTTTGTTATTAACATTTATTAACAGTTACTATTTTCTCAAAAGTGTTACTAGATGTTTATTGCTAGTTATTCAGAAACAATGATTTACTGTTGATAAATTGAGATGTAAGCCTTGCTGTCAAACCATTATTAGAGTTTTATTCTTACTAAATTAACCATCAATGGTTTCTACAGCACCTAATGGTTTCTAAACTTGCTATAAGTTCTCGATTTCATTCATTGGTATGTTTAAATACCAGTCTTCATCTTCTGCAAATAACTCAAGGAGAAAAACAATGGATTTGAAAGAATTTGGCGGTAATAACTACAGTACGGAATATGTCAGATTTGACCGAGATCAGCTCGAATGCGAATCAACGTTGGCTCAAGCTGATAATTTAATCAAAGCCGGACAAATACAAGCAGGGGTTGAATTGTTGCTCAAAATTCTGCAATACAATCCACAGTTCGGTAAAGCTTACAATTACCTCGGCTGGATTTATGAAACCCAATACCAAAACTACACCTATGCCGAAGAATGTTACAAGAATGCAATGAAATATGCACCGGATTACGCTCCTGTGTATCTCAACTACGCTTATTTACTGTCATCTGGCGGACGTTTTGATGAACTCAAAGCGCATTTGGATATGGCTTTAACCATACCAAACGTCTCTAAAGAGGTGATTTACGGCCAGTACGGTTGGATGTACGAGATGCAACAAAACCCGCAAGCAGCCATGAACTATTATGTCAAAGCTGCAATGAGTGCGCTCGACACAAGCAGACTCACGTATTATAAAGAAGCGATCGACCGTTGTAAAATAAAACTTGAGTTGAAGAATTTGCTCAACGACTATCGATTATCAAATTAATTGAGCGTAGTCATTTGTATGAGTCAAGTGAGTATCGCCTGTTCTGGGGTAAAGCTTTGCTTCATCCCTGATCTTAAGTTTTAATTGCATTTAAAAAAATCAACCCTCAACACAAAATGGAAGCTGTATGGAACAGCTACACCGGACAGAAGATATCATTGCCCAAAAGTATCGCATTCTGGATACCTTGGGACAAGGTGGAAGTGGAACAACATACCTGGCTCAAGACTTAGAGAACAATCAACAAGTTGCTCTCAAAGCCTTTTCACTGCACCGGATGACTGATTGGAAAATGATGGAGTTGTTTGAGCGAGAAGCAAAAATTCTCGAAAAGCTCAATCATCCGCGTATTCCCCAATATTTAGGATACTTCCATATAGAAACGCCCGTAGACAGTTCTTTTTACATTGCTCAACAACTGGTAAAAGGTCAGTCTCTGGCGACATTGGTAGAGAGTGGATGGCGCACTCATGAAGATGAAGTGCGACGCATCGCCATACAAGTATTAGAAATTCTTGTTTATTTGCATTCCCTTAAACCTCCTGTCGTCCATCGAGATATCAAACCGCAAAATATTATCCGTCGTGACGATGGACAGGTGTTTTTGGTGGATTTTGGTGCTGTACAACATACTTATTACACGACTTTTATGGGGGGAAGTACGGTAGTAGGAACTTATGGTTATATGGCTCCCGAACAGTTTCGCGGACAAGCTGTACCTGCGACTGATTTATATGCATTAGGAGCAACTTTATTATTTCTTTTGACACACCATTCCCCCGCAGATTTGTCAAACGATGAGTTAAAAATTAATTTTCGCGATCGCGTGCAGATCAGCGAAGAATTTGCCGACTGGCTAGAGAAAATGTTAGAGCCAGATACAGAAGACCGTTTCTCCTCAGCACAGAAAGCCTTGGAAGTTTTGCAGCTTAAGCGAAAGTTAACTGTGCGATCGCAAACATCTGTTCAGTGGAAAAAAATAGTTGCAGTCGGAGTTGCTGTTACTGCTGTTGCTATTATTACACTTTTAAATTCCTACAAATCGAATATCTTAAGGACTATTGGATTTAAGGACTTGAAAAACATTACTGGCACAAATACACTTCTTAAAGCAGCAGTAACAGGTGACAAGGAAGTTATAAAACAACAGCTTGCTAAGGGTGCCGATGTCAATGCCAAGGATGAGAATGGCAATACTCCACTACATAAAGCAGCAGAACACGGTAACGAGGAAGTTGTAGAACTACTGATTGCCAATGGTGCTAATGTCAATGCCAAGGCTGAATTTGGTGGCTACACTCCACTACATGAAGCAGCACGATATAAAAACAAGGAAGTTGTAGAACTACTGATTACCAAGGGTGCTGATGTCAATGCCAAGGATGAATTTGGTGGCTACACTCCACTACATAAAGCAGCAGAATACAACAACAAGGAAGTTGTAGAACTACTGATTGCTAAGGGTGCTGATGTCAATGCCAAAGGCAAGGATGGCTATACTCCACTCCATTTCGCAAATAACCAAAACATAGTAGAAATGTTGATTGCTAAGGGCGCTGATGTTAATGCCAAGAATGATTTTGGCAGGACTCCCGCGCAAGAAAGGGAAGAGCGTGAAGCACGTGAAAGGAGATAGCTCACATTCTGGTAGTCGGTAATAAATCTAACAAAATAATAACCATAAAAACATGGAAATATTGCACCAAGCCGGAGAAATTATCAATCAACGGTATCGCATTCTACGTAAATTAGGACAGGGTGGAGTCGGTATTACCTACGCAGCCGTTGACTTACAAAGCGGTGAACAAGTCGCGCTGAAAGTCTTATCACTACGCCACATGAGTGATTGGAAAAAGATGGAGTTGTTTGAAAGAGAAGCAAAAATTCTCTCTCAACTAAACCATCCAGCTATTCCTCGCTATTTGGATTATTTTCAAGCAGATACTAACTCTGACCATTCTTTTTACATTGCTCAACAATTAGCACCTGGAACTTCTCTGGCGATGCTAGTAGAAAATGGCTGGCGTCCTCATGAAGGAGAAGTTAGGCAAATAGCTGCTCAAATTTTGGAAATTTTGATTTATTTACATTCACTAACACCGCCAGTTATTCATCGTGATATTAAGCCGCAAAATATTATTTTATCTTTCGATTCCCCACAAGGGAATAAGGAAATTGATTGCTCCTCTCATAATAACAGAGAAGCTGGGAAGAGATTATTCCTAGTAGATTTTGGAGCGGTAACGGACACCTATCATAATACTGTGACTGGCGGTAGTACAGTAGTAGGAACTTTCGGCTACATGGCACCAGAACAATTTCACTCTAAAGCTTTTCCATCTACTGATTTATATGGTTTGGGAACGACAATACTGTTTTTGCTAACGGGAAAATCACCTGCTGATTTACCACAGCGTCAACTTAAAATCAATTTCCGTCGTCACGTTAAGGTTTCCAAAGATTTTGCCAACTGGTTAGAACGAATGTTAGAACCAGTTAATATTGACCGTTTTTCTTCAGCAGAGGTAGCCTTGGCAACTTTATTAGGTCAAACAGTACTCAGACCCCAGCTACCAAAGAAAAGTAATTTGATTTCGAGTGGCACAGAGAATAATTTAATTGTCAAGATTCCGCCTGGATATTTATATAACAATTACAGCTTTATCTTTTTATTTTGTTCCATAGTTTTTTTTGGCGTTTTTGGATTGATTTCTTGGGTGATATTATTGGATTTTTTTGGGTGGACTGGCTTGTTGTATTTGATGATTGCGTTTGTTTCATTAGCTTATACTTTTTTTGCATTAGCTTCCATGCTCAATGAATCTGAAATATCTTTTTATTTTCCGACAACAGGATACTGCTGCGAAATCCTAATATGGTTATGCCAGCTACCATTTAAACTACTATTTCAACTACTTCTATTACTACTTCAACTACTTCTATTACTACTTAAATTACTTCTATTACTACTTAAATTACTATTTCAACTACTATTTCTACTATTAGTATACAATCCTTTGTTTACTTTCATTACTCTTTTTATAAATTCTGTATCAACTACTCGGCTGCAAATTAACCAAGATGATATCAGCTTAGAAAAAAGGTTACTTAATTGGTGTATTGGGAAAATCAAATTTCCTAAGTCAGGTATTATTAGGGTGGAATTGGAAAATATCATAGGTTATCACTTTTCTCATATCCTAATTTGTTATAAACCCTTTCAGCAGGAACAGATCAATCCTGAGGAAAAAAGATATTTTGAATTTGGTTCGTTTTTGACGCAGCAAGAGAAAGAATGGCTGATGTGGGAAATACAGAACAGATAGAAAAGTTGTGTTGCACCATAGTTCGATATCAAAAAGCTAACCAAATAACAGAACAAAAATTTTTCTGTTTGCAACTGTTATTAATAGTTATTAATAGTTATCAATATTTATTAAAAGTTATCATTTTAGTTGTTTATACTAAAAAGTGTGACTAGATGTTTATTGCTAGTTATTCTCAGACAATGATTAACTTTAATAGTCAGCCAATCAAGCAATTTTTGAGTTGAGATACTGAAAGAAATTATAGAATAAGGAAGAAGCGTCATGAAACTTACACATACTTTCATAGCGGTTACAACTGGATTTGCAGTCTCACTTTCGCCAGTCTTCTTACAGAAAGCATCTGCTCAGAATTTAGCTGATCCGCGAACAAATCAGCTTGCACAGGTAATTTGTGCTGACTTAAACGCTGGCAGAAGTTTTGCAGAATTGACAGCACAATGGGCACAATATGTTGAGTCTGAGATTTCTATGAATCGATTTAGTGCAGAGCGAAGAAATGAGGCATATCGATTTTTCGGTAATGTGACAGTTCAGGCAGTCAAAACCTACTGTCCAGCTCATATTCAAGCACTATACCAATTCGCTCAACAAGCGCCCTCATATACTCCGTCCTCTGATGCGACGAGCAGGGTATACAATGAATTCAATAGATCGGGTTTACCCAATGTGCTATTTAGACGATAAGTTACTCAAAGATACTTTTGGTGAGGTGAGAGCGGTTAGTATCTAAAGGTGATTTGCGGTGGCTCAACGCAACTGTTAGAGGATGTTTGAAAAGTCGGCAATTGAGTAAAAAAAGCTCTCAGGGCTAATCGGTAAATAAGTAAACACAACAGCACCACTGAGAGCAATGAGTAAATCATACTCTACCAACCTTACCCAAGACCAATGGGAACTTATTGAACCTTTGATTCCAGCACCATTACCAGGTGGTCGTCCAAGAGAAGCGAAGATGTGGGAGGTGCTTAACGCCATTTTTTACGTTCTGTGCGAGGGGTGTCGGTGGCGGGCCTTACCTGGCGACTTTCCAAACTGGCAAACCGTTTACACATACTTTCGTAATTGGCGTAAAGATGGAACGTGGATAAGAATGCATGACTCCTTACGAGAGTGGACTAGGGTTGCTTCGGAGCGATCGCCAAGCCCGTCTGAAGCTATTGTGGACAGCCAAAGTATTAAAAGTGCAGCGATGGTGAGTTTATCTGTCGGTTATGATGCAGGTAAAAAGGTCAAGGGACGCAAACGGTTCGTAACAGTAGATACTTTAGGCTTAGTACTACGGGTATTAATTACTGCGGCTAGTGTGGGTGAACGTGAAGGTGGTAAACAAGTACTCAAAAAGGTCAAACAAATGGAACCTTCTGTATCGCGACTGCATACAATATGGGTAGATGCTGGTTTTGACGGGAACCCATTCATGCAGTGGGTAATGGATTTCTGCCGTTGGATTATACAGGTAGTTATACGACCAAAAGAAAGCAAGAAGTTTGTATTGTTACCCAAGCGTTGGGTAGTCGAGCGAACCTTGGGTTGGCTAACTTGGTGAGCCAGCGCGTTGCGGGGGTTCCCCCCGTTGTAGCGACTGGCGAACCCGAAGGGTGTCGGAGATTGAACAAAGACTACGAGCTATTACCTGAAACCGCAGAGACATTTATCTACATTGCCATGATTCGGATTATGGTGAGGCGATTGGCATAAAATCTTACCGTCAAGAACTTTTCAAACATCCTCTAAAATCAAAATGCTCTGTTCATAAAATTAAACATTCCACAATAAGACTTGAATCAACCCAAGTCTAAAGTATCATTAATTAGAAATAAGTAAAAGGCAATTTAAATTAAGCGGTATTAGGGAGCATTTTTAAGCGTCTATGAGCAGTAGCAAAGATATGTTTGTATGGACAAGAACTAGTAATCGCAATTAAAATGCGGCGTGCGCTTACAGTAATCAAAGCTCCTAACTTTAATAACTTGGTACGAATAGTCCCAACTTGAGCATTAAACGGCTGTTTTGTGCTAATCCAAAAACATAATCTACACCCGTTTGGGATTCACACCATGTCATGATATCTTCCCTAGAATATGCACTATCTCCACGGACTAAAATCTCCACATTCTTCCATTGTTGACGTATTTGTTTAATCACTCTCTCTAGTTCTGATAATGCAATGATTTCAAGCATTGTAATCTCAAGCTTGTGAAATCGCGTGAGTGGTTTGATTTAAATCCTTGGCAGTTTCAACTATTATGGTGGGCATTTGAGCGCTACGGTCGCGAGTACGGTTTGAGCAAGCATAAAGCTGTACCCGTTCGTGCTGTGGTTGGTGGATTAATTGCACTGTTAGGTATTGGAATTTTAACCGGTCAAGCTGTACACTCGCCAAATCCTAAACTACAGCCGCAAGCAGAAGTAGTAAAATAGCTTACAAGTTTCAAGAAAACAACTATTTACTAACGTCATTAAAAAACTTGCACCTCACCCAGATGAATGGATAGAGATTGGAGAACCAACGCGAGTATCTGTGGATAGAAATCAGCTGGTTGATACAAGCTCACAATATCCTCAACTTTTTCCCTTAAGCTCAAATCATGGTCGGATATTACAGGCGATTACCCACCATGACGAATTCTTCCATCGACATCATTATTATTGGTGCCGGAATAGCTGGGCTGAGTGCTGGTTGCTACGCGCAAATGAACGGCTATCACACCGAAATTTTTGAGATGCACAATCTTCCTGGTGGTTTGTGTACTGCGTGGAATCGTAAGGGTTATACCTTTGATGGTTGCATTCATTACCTGTTTGGTTCGGATAAAAACCAACCGTTTTATCGGATGTGGGAAGAACTGGGAGCTGTTCAAGGTCGTAAATTTATCGATCATGATGAATTTATGCGGGTTGTCGCACCAGATGGAAAAACTCTGATTGTTTATACCGACCCTGATCGACTCGAACGTCATCTACTTGACCTCTCACCCGATGACAGTAAACTCATCAAACAATTTTGTGCAGGTATTTGGGATTTTACCGAGTTCGATATGTCCCTACTCCAGCAAAAGCCGAAAACTCTGATGAATTGGGGTGATTGGCTGCATCTGAGTCGAAAAATGCTGCCATTTCTGGGTTTATTGAATAAATGGGGCAATATTTCGGCTGAAGAATTTGCCAAACGTTTCCATGACCCATTTTTACGCCTCGCTATTCCCCAAATGTTTGCTTGGAAAAGTATCCCGATGATGGTGGGGATGTCGCTTCTTGCCTATATGCATAACAAAAATGCTGGTTTCCCCGTCGGTGCATCCTTAGAATTTGCGCGATCGCTTGAAAAACGTTATTTAGAATTGGGTGGAAAAATCCACTATTCTGCCCAAGTCGAGCGGATTCTCGTGGAAAATGACCGAGCCGTAGGTGTGCGACTATACAACAACCAAGAATACCGCGCTCATCGTGTCATCTCCGCTTGTGACGGACGCGGGACAATTTTTAACCTGTTGGAGGGGAAATACTTAAACAAAAAAATCAAGAAATTATACGACGGTCATCTCCCCGTACATTCCCAACTCCAAGTATCCCTGGGTGTAAACCGCGATTTATCAAAAGAACCTCACTGGGTAACATATTTACTCGAACAACCGATTGCGATCGCGGGAGAAAAACGCTACGAAATCGGCGTAAAACACTACTGCTTCGACCCTTCCCTCGCTCCTGCGGGAAAATCAGTGATGATTGTCATGTTGGATACACCCTACGATTATTGGCAGCGTATTTACGGACGTTCAATTTACGATGCCGAACAAATCCAGGAATCGCAAATTCTCATCGACCAATTAGAACAATTTTATCCAGGAATTAAAGCAGATATTGAGTTTATCGATGTCGCCACACCTTTGAGCTACGAACGCTACACGGGTAATTGGCAAGGTTCCAACTGCGGTTGGTTGTTGACCAAAGAAACTATGTTTTTGATGATAGCTGGGATTGAGAAGAAATTACCGGGTTTGGATAATTTTTACGCGATCGGTCAATGGGTGGAACCAGGTGGAAGTGTGCCGATTGTTGCTATGTCGGGGCGCAATATTATGCAACAAATTTGTCACGAGGATAGGAAGGAATTTATGGCAACAGTTGTCGATTAACCCCACGAGATGTGCAACGCCTTAAGTAAATAAAAGTAACAGAGTGATGAATGCATATGCAGTAAGTGGACACAAAAGCCTGAAAGAATTTTTCCAACTAGCTGTTCTTACTCCCTCATCGGAAACCGCCGCCTCACCATCGGGTGTATAAACTACCCCACCCGACATCGCCAGCAGAAGAGGCAGGGG
>NZ_JBHFLM010000039.1:0-11754 GCF_041928655.1 Pelatocladus sp. BLCC-F211
TGTAGGGTTACAAGGTAAGAAATCATAGTCTGCGGTAGGGCATTCCGTGGACTCAAAACAAAGCTCATCGCCTCCTAAGCAGTAGCCGGATTGGATGAGAAGCCTACACTGTATGCTTGCATCAGTGTAGGAGTATGTCACTCCTTTAAATATTAAGCACTAAAGTGCTTACTACAAACTTGGTTGTTTCTTTTCTTCCATGCCCCTCTTCTCCCCTACTATTATTTGTAGAATAAGTCAGTTTTTCAGGAGCCTTGGGAATGACCGCAGCAGCAGACCCCGTAAAATTGATGAAGCAACAAGTTGGTAAAGCCGCCGCCGATTTAGTCAAATCTGGTTCTATCGTCGGTTTAGGTACAGGTTCAACCACAGCTTATGCGATTCAATATATTGGAGAACGCCTTAAGTCTGGCGAGATCAAAGATATTGTGGGTGTTCCCACCTCTTTTCAAGCAGAAGTACTAGCGAAGGAATACGGTATTCCACTAACTACTTTAGATGCAATTGACCACATTGATATTGCAATTGATGGTGCTGATGAAGTTGATCCACAGAAGAATTTAATCAAAGGTGGTGGCGCAGCACATACCCGCGAAAAGGTTGTCGATTACTTAGCAGATCAGTTTATTGTTGTTGTGGATGCTGGTAAATTGGTCGATCGCCTGGGTTCAGTTTTTGCTGTACCAGTCGAAGTCATACCAATGGCCATCACCCCTGTCATGCACGCGGTTGCACAACTTGGCGGTAAACCAGAACTGCGAATGGGTGTGAAAAAAGCCGGGCCTGTGATCACAGACCAAGGCAATATGGTAATAGACGTCAAATTTGACTCTATTGAAGATCCAGTTAACCTCGAAAAAACATTAAACAACATTCCCGGTGTTTTGGAGAATGGTATTTTTGTTAATTGCGTGGATCTCGTTTTAATTGGCGAAGTCAAAGAAGGTCAACCTGTAGTGCGAAAAATGTAGAACTAACGACAGTTAGTTTGGATCTAACGACAAGAGTTTGTGATCTAACGACAGTTAGTTCGGATCTAACATCTTTTCACAAAAATCCTGATACATATTAGATTGACTGTAGGGGTGTACGGCGCTATACCCTTACACCCCTACACACTTTCAAGTTAAGTTAAAATGCTCTGCAACCGACAGTATTTTGGCGCAGATACTGACGCTGAAACTCTATGCTATTAACATCGTAAGCAGTCAGAACTATTTCTCCTTTCTCATTGAATATCCATCCGCGAGCAGGGACAATCTCTTTAGTCGTAGCAGAGTTTTTTGGCTGGTTGATTGTAACAGCTTGCAAACTACTACTGCTAACTGGTTGTGCTAAATCAACACGCACATTGTCATTAGTAAAACTATCATTGGGACTAGAGGGTACACCACCCCGTCCAGTGATGAGAAATGTACTGCCAAAACCTTTTTGACAAGGATTTTGAGCAATTTGATTACTTGCATCGGTAGGATTATCTGGTAATTGCATTAATCCCTGACTGGGATTGACATCTGTATTGTTTATTTGTACCGTGCCACTAAACTCTGTTCCAAGGTCAGAAGCAGCAGTGATATCACTGTCTGGACTACTGAACCGATAAGCGGCTTTGATAAATATATTGCCTCCAAAACCTTTTTCAGCATTTGCAGTGATATCACTGTTTTCTAAAGCGACAAAGTTACCAGTCACAATCCTGATGTTTCCACCTGTGGCTGTACCTGTGGCGTTAGTAGTGATATTGCTATTGCGACGTAAGATTAAGTCACGGGAGTTGAGAAAAATATTACCTTGATCACCCTTAGTAGTAGCAGTAATCAACGCCCGATTGTTTAGCCGGATGTCTTTTGCAGTTGTGACTTCGATGTTACCTGCTGCACCAGTTCCTTCACTATTTGCAGACAGTATCGCACCATTAGAAAGGGAAAGCGATCGCGCATTAATTTTAATCCCACCAGCATTGCCCACACCTGATGATGTCACACCGCTAAAAATTCTACTGTTTCGTCCATTTTTAGTCTGACCAGAAGCAGATATATTCCCAGTTGCGTTAATGATCACACTGCCAGCATTTCCCGTTCCACTAGTGCTAGCATCAATTATTGCGCCATCAGTCAGAGAAAGATTGTTGGTATTTATTTCGATACCACCAGAATTACCCTTTGCATCTTCGACAACTCGGCTAAATATTCCACTTAGAAAGCCTTGTTTATCTTCACCGTCTATGGAAATATTGCCAGTGGCATTAATAAACACTCTTCCTGCGTTTCCATTTCCATAAGTGCTACCACTAATTTGTCCACCATTAGTTAGAGAAAGGTCTTTGGTATTTATCTGGATACCACCAGCATTAACCTCGTATGGTGATTCTGCACGACTAAAAATATCACTCTCACCATCTATAGAAACCAAGTTAGTAGCATTGATGATTATGATACCAGCATTTCCATCTCCAAAAGTGCTGGCATTAATTCGCCCCCCATCACTTAAAAAAAGGTCTTTGGCACTTATTTGAATACCATCAGAATTTCCCTGTGCATACTCACCAACTTGGCTAAATATTCCACTTCTGCTTCCATTCTTAGTTTCACCAGAAGCAGAGATTTTACCAGTTGCATTAATGATCACACTCCCAGCATTTCCTTGTCCAAAGGTGCTAGCACTTATTCGTCCTCCATCAGTCAGAGATAGGTCTTTAGTACTTATTTGGATACCACCAGCATCTCCTTTTACGCTTGAGTATACTTCGCTAAAAATTCCACTGCTGCTTCCATTGTTAGTTTCACCAGAAGCAGAGATTTTACCAGTTGCATTAATAATAATTCTGCCAGCATTTCCTGTTCCTAAAGTACTGGCACTAATTTGTCCTCCATTAGTCAGAGAAAGGTCTTTAGTACTTATTTGGATACCACCAGAATTTCCCTCTGCTGTTGGGTCTACTTGGCTAAAAATTCCACTTCGAGATCCTTCCTTATCCTCACCATCTACAGAGATTTTACCAGTTGCATTAATGATAACTTTCCCTGCATTTCCTGTTCCAAAAGTAGTGGCAGAAATTAATGCACCTTCAGTCAGAGAAAGGTCTTTGGTAATTATTTCGATACCACCAGCATTTCCCTCTGCTGTTTCTTGGCTGACTTGACTAAAAATTCCATCTGGAAATCCTTTGTTACTCTCACCGGAAGCGGAGATATTACCAGTCGCATTAATGATAATTTTCCCTGCATCTCCAGTTCCAAAAGTGCTAGCACTAATGTATGCGCCATCACTCAGAGTCAGGTCTTTGGTAATTATTTGGATACCACCAGCATCTCCCTCTGCTGTTTGGTTGACTTGGCTTAAAATTCCACTTCGGAATCCATCGTTACTCTCACCGGAAGCCAAGATATTGCCAGTCGCATTAATGATAACTCTCCCTGCATTTCCTATTCCAAAAGTGCTGGCATTAATTTGACCACCATTGGTAAGGAAAAGATTCTTGGTATTTATTTCGATACCACTAGAATTACCCTCAGCAAAGAATCCAACTGTGCTAGAAATTTCGCTACCACCATCTGCGGAGATATCGCCAGTTGCATTAATTTTGACAATTCCAGCGTTTCCTTCGCCAAAGGTGCTAGCAGTAATTTCTGCACCATCGGTGAGAAAAAGATTATTGGTAGTTATTTCAATCCCACCACTATTGCCTATAGCAGAGGAGTCAACAGTGCTAGAAATTTCGCTACCACCATCTACGGTGATATCACCAGTTGCATTAATTTTGACAATTCCAGCTTTTCCTTGACCATTGGTGCTGGCATTAATTCGAGAACTATTGGTAAGTAAAAGATTTTTAGTATTTATTTCGATACCACCACTACTACCTACACCAGAGAAGTTAATAGCGCTAGAAATTTCGCTACCAACATCTGCGGTGATATTACCTGTTGCATTAATTTTGACAATTCCAGCGTTTCCTTGTCCAAAGGTACTGGCACTAATTTGTGCGCCATCTCGCACAAGCAACTCACCAGTGTTAACTATCAAATCTCCTGCGGCTCCGGTTGTTCCTGGGTATGCTTGAGTAGCCAAGGCACTAGGAAACCTCCCATCAGATGAAATACCTACTGCTTCAAGTTGCTCAGTTGCATTCACTGATAGAAGTCCACCTTGTTGATCTCCCAAAGTACTAGCTTCTATCTGTGAACCATTAGCAAGAGTGATGCGCCTACCCCAAACCTGAATATCACCACCACCAAGACCACTGGCATCTACTGACGCCTGTTGAGATAATTGAATGTTGCCAAAATTTTGTACATTACCATATCCCAAAGCAAAACCTTTGTTGATAGGTGTAATGCTAACTAAACCAGAACCTGCAACACTGCCCAATTCTATCCGTCCACCAGCAGTTTTGAGTGTTGCTCCCTCTAAAAAGATATCACCGCCTACCAATGCCAAAGTTTGATTTGGTTGCACTCGTAGTCCAGATATTGTGTTAATTACCTCATCAGTATATGACCGCAACCCCTGACCATCACCTTGTATCCGAATACTTCCAGGATTCTCCCGAAACCGCAAACCAATGGGAATATTTACACTTAACAGTGGTACTGCTTGTGGGTTCGTCGCACTAAACTCAAAATTATTGTTAAATATAAAACTGTCGGCTGTGGTTCCAAAAAATGAACCACCTAAATCTAAACTGGCATTAGGGCCAAAAAAAATCCCTTTCGGGTTGAGTAAAAATAGATTTGCATTACCTAGAACACCAAGTTTACCAAGAATATTAGAAGGATTACCACCTGTGACTCTGGTGAGAATATTGGTGATATTAGCCGGATTAGAAAAATAGGCTCCTCTACCTTCGCCAACATTAAATTCTTGAAAACTATGGAATAGACTTGAGCCGCGAGTTGCACCACCTTCAATGCGATCGCTCGGTATACCATTAATCACATCTGGATTAACTATAGAATTTTCAGTACCCAGACTAGTATCTGGTGTGATTTGCGCTTGAGCAATAGTGATAAATGCAAGAGTTTCTAAAATTGCTATGGGCAAGGTGAAGAGAACGAATGTACGCCTCGGCTGTATCATCCTCAGTATCCTGTTTTAATAATGGAAGAGAACCCTAACAAGTAAAAATACGGAACATAGCATCTAACAAAGTATTAGAAACCAAATCGTCGTGTTATTACGTATATTCGTAAATATTCTTAAAAATGCACCAGTTTGATGAACTTCTCCCTCTCAACCTCTCTTTGCTACAAAATGATACCATTTTAGATTTTGGATTACTCTGTCGAGAAGCCGCACTTCGTGCGTCTATAGATTTTGGATTGGGAAACTCTTTGGTGCATATTATAGTTCTGTCAGTTTATCTGTCGCATTCTTTACTTAATATCACAGAGGCGTTAGGCAACAGAGCAAATCAGAACTTGTCGAACTCACCTGAAAAATAGAACGATAAAATATACTTTAATTTCTATTCTTAGAAGATATTTTGAAAGACGCGCCAATAGCGGCGCGTCTCTAAACTTAAGATGTGTTGCTAATATTTGTTGAATCGGTATTACCTAGACCATCTTTTAAGTTCAAAGTCAAAAGTAAAAAGCAAAAAAATATGTAAACCACGTCTACTTTGAGAACTTTAGTTTTGTAGGTTGGGTGTAGCGACAGCGAAACCCAACATTATAGTCTGGTTAATGTTGGGTTACACTCCGTTCCACCCAACCTACATAATGTCCTTTTTGAAAAACTCCTCTTTTCAAGATGGACGAGGTTTATCTCAAGAGATACAAGCCCTTGCATTTATTGGAGAAAGACAAATATCCCTTTGTGTCAATAAAGAGAATTTATTCATGGAGATTTTTTGACTTTTTACTTTTTACTTAATTGATCGTCTATTTTCGCTTCAATTCAGCGATCCCTTAAAGCCAATCGGCCCTTCTCCGTCATAAGTCATGGTTCCGTTCAAAGTTTTGCCCCCATCATTGGAATTGACGTTGAGCGCAACTACATTTTGGTTCTCACGATAGCCGATAATCCAGAGGCCTCCTGGGTTCCATGGAGCAGATGAGCCTCCCCACTGATTCTCTACGTTGTAGTTGTTGCTCCCTAAGAGAGTTGCTTTGAAGCCGATAGGCCCTTCACCACTGTAAGTCATGGTTCCGGTAAAAGTCTTGCCGCCATCATTAGATTTGATGTCGATCGCAACCACATTTTGGTTGTTGCGACAGCCCAAAGCCCAGACACCACCTACATTCCAAGGGGCTGAACTTCCTCCCCACTGATTTTCTACTGTATATGCACCACCTTCAGCCTTTGTACCTTTGAAACCAATAGGCCCCTCACCTTTGTAAGTCATGCTTCCATTGAGGGTTTGTCCACCATCGTTAGACTGAACATTGATCGCAACTACGTTCTGGTTAGCACGATAACCGATTACCCATGTACCACCGGGATTCCAAGGAGCGGAACTTCCTCCCCATTGGTTTTCTACTGTGTAATTATTACTACCTAACCGTGTAGCCCGAAAACCAATAGGCCCTTCACCTTGGTAAGTTATAGTTCCATTGAGGGTTTGTCCGCCATCGTCAGATTTCACATCCATAGCGACGATGTTCTGGTTAGAACGAGCACCAATCACCCATTTGCCACCTTCATTCCATGGAGCAGAAGAGCCACCCCACTGATTTTGCACTTGATATAGTGTCATATTTTATGTAACATCTGCAAAGTTGATATTCGTTAATTTCTCAGAACTTGAATGATAATTCAAGGACATTTAAGACACTTAAGACACTTAGTAATTAAACGTAACAAATAAGGTTATTTATTACACAATTAACTAGAGAAATTCATGAAATTAAGCTTATCTAAACTCTCCAATTTTTTTCCATAAGATTAAAACTATACCAGTTAAACTAAGTATCCATAGCATTCCTAAATCATTACTGGACAACAATGACATTTCAATTATGTAGAGACGTTGCACTGCAACGTCTTTATTCATCCAAAATCTAAAATCCAAAATTGGATGACGAGTACTACTTAATTACAATGAGTTTGTGGTTAATTGTTGTTTGGTATTTGTCCCAAGCAACAAACAACCAAATTGAGTTTATTCACACCCATACTTTTGATGCTATACAGAAGATTTGGTCGTACAGATTTACAGATGCCTGTGTTTTCTTGTGGAGGTATGCGATACCAATATAAATGGCAGGATGTGCCACAGTGGTTGATTCCCCGTGATAGTCAGGCAAATTTGGAAGCGACAATTCAACGTTCCGTAGAATTAGGCATTAATCACATTGAAACTGCTCGTGGTTACGGTAGTTCGGAAATGCAGTTGGGTAAAATTTTACCTCAGCTTCCCCGCGACAAATTAATTGTTCAGACTAAAATCAGTCCTGCGGCAGATGCAAAGAAATTTCGCAGCGAATTTGAGAAATCACTACAATATCTGCGTTTAGATTATATTGATTTACTGGGAATACACGGTATAAATAATTCTGAACTCTTGAACTACACCATGCGTCCGGGTGGTTGTTTAGAAGTGGCACAAAAATTACAAGCCCAAGGTAAAGTCAGGTTTATCGGCTTTTCTACCCATGGCTCAATAGATACTATTATCCAAGCAATTAACACTAATCAATTCGATTACGTGAATTTGCACTGGTATTACATTAATCAAGTAAATTGGCCTGCTATTGAGGCTGCTACTGCACATGACATGGGTGTGTTTATTATTAGTCCATCTGATAAGGGAGGACAGTTATATAATCCACCAGAAAAATTAGTTAAACTTTGTTCTCCTTTGAGTCCAATGGTGTTTAATGATTTGTTTTGTCTCAGTCATCCCCAAGTACATACTTTAAGTTTAGGAGCAGCAAAACCCACAGACTTTGATGAACACCTGAAAGCTTTAGATTTGCTAGATCAAGACTCGGAAATTTTGCCACCAATTTTGACACGTTTAGAGAAAGAAGCCATTACCATTCTCGGAGAAGATTGGGTTAAAACCTGGCATGTTAATTTACCCAGCTACGAGCAAACTCCTGGACAGGTAAATATTCCGGTAATTTTGTGGCTATGGAATTTAGCGATCGCCTACGACATGATAGATTATGCCAAAATGCGCTACAACCTACTTGGCAATGGTAGTCACTGGTTTCCGGGTAAAAAAGCAGAGCAAATAGATAAGTTAGACTTACAGCAATGTCTGAGTCGCAGTCCCCATGCAGACAAAATTCCTAGCATCCTTGCACAAGCACATCAAATCTTGCAAGGCGAAGCACTACAGAGATTATCACGGAGTTAATTGGCCAAAATCTACGAAAATAATAACTGCAAACCAATTTTGCTAATGTATTTGCTTGGTGTAAATCTTATGACTCTTAAACGTCGGCATTTTCTAGTTTTACTTGGTGCAGGTGTAGGCGCTTTTGCTTTAGATTCTTGCGCCTCTGCAAGCACTCCTAACCCCACTTCTCCTACTTCTTCAGCTTCTCCAACTTCTGCAAGTTCCAATAAATCAGATGATTCCGGGGCAATTCAACTACCACCTTTGCCTTATGATTACAATGCCCTAGAACCACACATTGATGCAGCCACAATGCGCTTCCATCATGACAAACACCATGCAACCTATGTCAAAAATCTAAATGCAGCATTAGACAAATATCCAGAACTCAAAAACAAAAGCGTAGAAGATTTACTGCGTGATCTCAACAGCATTCCTGAAGATATTCGCACAACGGTACGCAATAATGGTGGTGGTCATATTAACCACTCGATGTTTTGGCTGATCATGAAACCCAATGGTGGTGGTGAACCAACCGGGGCGATCGCAGACGCTATCAAAGAAAATTTTGGCAGTTTTGCAAATTTTAAAAAGCAATTCAACGATGCAGGTAGTAAACGTTTTGGTAGTGGCTGGGCTTGGCTTGTCCGCAATCAAAATGGCAAGCTGGAAGTTGTCAGTACACCCAATCAAGATACTCCTCTGAGCGAAGGCAAATATCCGATTATGGGTAATGATGTATGGGAACATGCTTATTACCTCAAATACCAAAACCGCCGCGCCGATTATTTAGACGCTTGGTGGAACGTCCTGAACTGGGATGAAATTAACAAACGATTCGCAGAAGCAATTTAAGCGGTTTAAGGAAATAGATAATTTGGTGTTGCTGAATTTGGTCATGAAATTATGTTTGTATACATTTTTGTAGAGACGTAGCATTGCTACCTCTACATACCCGTAAATTGTTAATTTATGTCTTGATTCAGCAATACCATTTTTTGCTATTTGCTAACGACACTAACTTTGGATCTAACGACAGCATTTCATTAATTCATAGAGAATGAGAACATCCCAATTTTAAAATAAAGACCTTTAAGCACTAAAGTGCTTACTACAAACACCTATTCGTAAAAATGTTAAGGTAAGAGTGAAACTGTGAACGACTTAACCGTGCCTTCTTTACCAGAATTGTCAGATATATGGCAGCAAACTCTCAATTGGCAACCGACAGCCGAACAGCAGATACAATTGCAGAGGTTGTATGAATTGATTTTAGAAGGTAATCAAAAGCTTAATTTAACCAGAATCACCGACGCCCAGGAATTTTGGGAAAAACATCTCTGGGATTCTCTGCGGGGAATTGCACCCTTACTAAGAAATGGGGAGAAAAATTTCACTTCACCACCCCGCCACTTTATTGATATTGGTACAGGCGCGGGTTTTCCTGGTATTCCTGTGGCGATCGCACTATCTGATTGCATCGTCACACTTCTAGATTCTACTCGCAAAAAAACAGTTTTTCTTGAACAGATCCTACCTGAGTTGCAATTAGATAATACGAAAACACTAACTAGTAGAGTTGAGGAAATCGGTCAACAGTCCCAGCACCGCCAAAACTATGACGTAGCCATGATTCGCGCTGTTAGTAATGCATCAGTGTGCGCGGAATATGCTTTGCCATTACTCAAACAAGGTGGTTTAGCCATAGTTTATCGCGGTAATTGGACAGAAGATGAAACTACGGCTTTAACAGATGCTGTAAAACAACTTGGTGGGGAAATAGAAGCGATCGATCAATTTACAACTCCATTAAGTCATAGCCTCCGCCACTGTTTGCACTTACGGAAAATAGCACCCACACCAGCTAAATTCCCCCGTGCAGTTGGTATACCTACACAAAAGCCGCTTTAATTTTGTCATTGGTCATTTCTCCTTTGTCATTGGGAGCATCCCAAATGTTTAAAATCCGCGCCGAGTGACATACTCCCACACTTCAGCAAGCCTTATTGACCATTGACTATTGACCATTGACTATTGACCATTGACTAAGTGACTAATGACTTAAATTAGATTAAAGTTAAAAAGTGTAAAGAATTATTCTGTTTTCCTCTCATCTTTTAAAACAACTTGTTCACGTTTACTGTAGATAATCGTATAAAAAAGTCCATGCAGCATTGTTTTTGGCGACGAATTCTGGTATTTTGTGCAGTATTTTTCTTGGCAGGGTCAATTTGGGTGACACATCCCCCCTACGCTCATGCTTACGACAATCCAGAGTTACTACCAGACACCCCAACCCCAGTCGTAGACTTAGCTAAATCCCTCAACTCAGTTCAAGAAGAAAACCTTGTTAAAAAACTAGAACAATTTGAAGCTCAAACCGGCTGGAAGTTGAGAGTTTTAACTCAGTATGACCGTACACCGGGTTTAGCAGTTAAGAACTTTTGGAAACTCGATGACAAGAGTGTTTTATTAGTTGCTGATGCTAGTGGTGGTAATATTCTTAACTTTAACGTCGGCGATGCAGTTTACAAGTTACTACCCCGCACATTTTGGGTAGAGCTACAAACACGCTTTGGCAACTTATACTTTGTAAGAGACGAAGGGGAAGACGGAGCAATCATACAAGCTCTAGAATCAATTGAAACTTGTTTGCGTCAAGGTGGTTGTCGCGTGGTTCCTGGACTACCAAAAGAACAGTGGATTCTGACGCTGATTAGCTCAATTATTGGTGGGATTGTTTGTGGTTTTGCCGCTCAACCCCGGCGTGAAGGACAAATTGTTGCTTGGCAATGGGCTTTAATTTTTTCTCCTCTCTGGGGAATCTTATTTATCGCTTTCGGTATTGGGCCAGTAGTAACCCGCACTTCCGACTGGCTACCTTTAGTCCGTAATATCGCTGGTTTTCTCATCGGTGTCTTAGTTGCCTACTTATCGAACTTTTTCAGTCGTTCCTCAGCATCAGAAATGTGAGTTAGTCAATGATCAATGGTCAATGGCCATTGGTCATTACCTCTTGCAAAAGTCAAATTAACCGCCCTCAGTCCCGCCGTTTCGAGGGAAAGAAATATTACACTACTCCCTCCTCGAAATGGAGCTATCCATTATCCGGCTCTTTCCTCATCAACAATGAGCAACTCCACGCCACACCTCCTCGCCGCCTCCGCAAGTCGAGTATCAAGCGTTGTCAATGGCAATCCCAACCGCAGTGCCAATTCCAAATAAGCCGCATCATAAGCAGCTAAACCAACAGTCCGCCCTAGCGCCAGAGTTGCATTCAATGCGTTTGCATCTGTAGCAGTATCAACCTGGATTAACAGTGACTTTGACACTCTCCGCCCTATAAGTGCGGAGATTCTTGCTTCATCCGTCCTCCCTAGAAACCCGAATACAAAGTATTCAAATCTCCCCGTTTGGATACGTCCACAAGCACACACGGACTGCCCGACCGCGTTTGAAACGAT
>NZ_JBHFLM010000004.1:0-2573 GCF_041928655.1 Pelatocladus sp. BLCC-F211
GTTTCCGTACATCAAGGAACCTGCTACAGGTTCACGGATACCGTCGATGTCTACGGGAGGTGCGGCGATGAAGGCGATGATAAAGCAGGTGGTTGCGGCGAGTAAGGTGGGGATCATGAGTACGCCGAACCAGCCTACGTACAGGCGGTTATCGGTGCTTGTTACCCAGTTACAGAACCGCTCCCATACGTTGGCGCTTTCGCGTCTTTGTAAGGTTGCTGTCATTGTTCTTATGATTGCTTAATGTTCGTTAATAATTTGGTAGGTCGAAGTACCTACATTTATAAGATTAGAGGAAAGATTTAGATTTGTAAACAATATTTAATTAATTTTTGTTTATTAATGTAAAGAAGATATATAAATATTTCTGATTTTATCTTATTTGCAGTTTTTGCGATGTGAGCGATCGCTCATTAAATATTTATTTAGTAGAGACGTGAAATTTCACGTCTCTACTATTACACGGATTGCTATATCAACCAGGAGGCCATGCCATATGTCTTCCTCCCAGGATATGCAGATGCAGATGGTAAACAGTTTGACCACCGTCGTCACCAGTATTGATCACCACGCGATAGCCATTTGTTAGTCCAGCTTGTTCGGCGACTTTTTGAGCAGTTAACAAAATATGCCCCAAAAGCGCTTGATCTCCTGGTTCGGCTTCAGTTAGTTTCGGGATGGGTTTTTTAGGAATAACCAGGATATGAACAGGTGCTTGGGGATTAACATCTGTGAAGGCTAACGCTAAATCATCCTCATAGACAATATTGGCTGGGATTTCTCGACGAATGATTTTGCCAAAAATTGTGTCTTGGTTTGTCATGTGTAATTTGTTATTTGTCATTTGCCAATTGTCAATGATAAGACAAAGGACAAAGCACTAGTGACAAAGGAAATTTAAAGACTATGCTTGCTAGAGTCTGGAGTGGAGCCATTGTAGGCATAGACGCCGTTAAAGTCGGTGTAGAAGTTGATGTTTCTGGTGGTTTACCAGGAATAGTTGTATTGGGATTACCAGATGCAGCAGTACAAGAAAGTAAGGAAAGGGTAAAGGCTACTCTCAAAAATTCCGGCTTCGCCTTTCCAATGCGAAAAATCGTGATTAATCTCACACCTGCTGATTTACGTAAAGAAGGCCCTTGTTTTGATTTACCGATTAGTGTGGGAATTTTGGCAGCTTCTGAACAACTGAAGACCGAGTTGTTAGAGAATTATATTTTTATGGGAGAAGTGTCTCTTGATGGTAGTTTACGTCCAGTAGCTGGAGTCTTACCTATTGCTGCGGCTGCTAACAAGATGGGAATTACAGGTTTAGTTATCCCTGCGGATAATGCCCAAGAAGCTGCTGTAGTCAAAGGATTAGCTGTTTATGCTTTTCAAAATCTGGCGGATGTAGCTGATTTTTTAAATAATCCAGGGCGTTATCAGCCTGTAAAGTTAGATGGCCTAGTAGAGACGTTGCGTGCAACGTCTCTACTAGCTGATTTAAAAGATGTAAAAGCCCAGGCTCACGCCCGTCGAGCATTGGAAATTGCTGCGGCTGGTGGTCACAATTTAATTTTTGTGGGACCACCAGGAAGTGGTAAGACTATGCTAGCAAGACGCTTACCGGGGATTTTACCGCCATTGAGTTTTGCAGAAGCTTTGGAGGTGACACGCATTCACTCGGTGGCTGGTTTATTAAAAAATAGAGGCTCCTTAGTACGCGATCGCCCTTTTCGCAGCCCTCACCACTCCGCATCTGGGCCGTCTCTCGTCGGTGGCGGTACGTTTCCCCGTCCTGGAGAAATTTCACTATCACATCTGGGTGTACTTTTCCTTGATGAATTAACAGAATTTAAACGTGATGTCTTGGAATTCTTACGTCAGCCTTTGGAAGATGGGTTTGTGACAATTTCCCGGACGAAACAATCTGTAATGTTTCCGGCTCAGTTTACTTTAGTGGCAAGTACCAATCCCTGTCCTTGTGGCTATTACGGTGATACGATTCAACAGTGTACCTGTTCGCCACGCCAAAGAGAACAATACTGGGCAAAGCTTTCTGGTCCGTTAATGGATCGGATTGATTTGCAAGTGGCGGTGAATCGTTTGAAGCCAGAGGAAATTACCCAACAACCGACGGGAGAATCTTCAACAATAGTCAGAGAAAGAGTACAACAAGCACGCGATCGCGCATCTGCAAGATTTAAAGATGAATCTCATCTACGTTGTAACGCCCAGATCCAAAGTCGCCATTTACCAAAATGGTGCAAACTAGATGATGCTAGCCGTAACTTATTAGAAAGCGCAATTAAAAAATTAGGATTATCAGCAAGAGCAAGCGATCGCATTCTCAAAGTAGCACGTACGATTGCTGATTTAGCAGGAGATGAGAATTTACAAGCCCATCATGTTGCAGAAGCAATACAGTACCGCACGATAGATAGAATGCAGTAACCATTCCTCTGCCTAAAGGCGAGAGGCTTTATCCCCCTCCCAGAACTACCAGCAAATAGGGTGCTTACTCGTTCTGCTTGCGGAACTACGGGCGAGGTTACGGTTAACTAGAGAGTGTAGACTCACTCCCTCACCCC
>NZ_JBHFLM010000040.1:0-34972 GCF_041928655.1 Pelatocladus sp. BLCC-F211
AATACGGTTCAGTTAAGAAGAAATGTAGGTTGGGTTTCGCTTGCGCTCAACCCAACAAAGCCTTGATAATGTTGGGTTACTCTGCGATCAGCCGCGCAGGGCGCGTCTACGTTCCTCAAACGCCAGGTGCTACAACTCTTGGGACCCCCGCAACGCACTGGCTCCCCAACCTACGCTAGTTTTAGTTTTTAGCTGCGAGTATAGATCCCCGATTTTTCTCAAAAGTCGGGGATCTTTCAATGAGAGGTTGTTTTGCAAGTTCGTAGTTAGCACTTCAGTGCTTAGAGAATTCCAAACAATTAGTTAAGCAAAATTAAAATTAAAGATATTGCACCAGGCGACTAGAAGTCGCAGCTACACATACAGCTTTTAGCTTACTGGGAAAGCTTTTAAGCAATTTCAATTGGTTTAAGCTTTAAGCCGAAAATTTATTTGCTGGCTTTTAACCGAACAATATTGACTCCGATTTTATACGTACCAAATTATACTGGATATATAGGATGCAAAATATACTGAGTTGAATTGAGCATGACTGAAAAATTGAAGAAAACGATTTTAATTTTAGCTGCAAACCCTAGAAATACTACGCAGTTACGCCTAGCAGAGGAAGTTCGAGATATTGAAGAAGCTCTCAAGAGAGCAGAAAATCGTCATCAGTTTAATCTAGAAACAAGATGGGCAGTACGCCCAAGAGATTTAGTCAGAGCTATGACTGAAGTAGAACCTAATATTGTTCACTTCTGTGGACATGGGAAAGCAGAGGAAGGCATAGCTTTAGAAGACAACCAAGGCAATGTACAGTTAATTAGCATAGATGGTCTTGCTAATCTCTTTAAATCCTTTAATACCCAGGTGGAATGTGTACTTCTCAATGCTTGTTATTCAAAAATTCAGGTTGAAACCATCAGCCAATATATAGATTATGTAATTGGCATGGAACAAGAGATTCAAGATAGAGATGCTATTGAATTTGCTGTAAGCTTTTATGATGCACTAGGCTCAGGAAAAACATATGAATCTGCGTATACGCTTGGGTGTGTCACCATGCAAATTTATGGAGCCGCAGAAAACTTGATGCCTTGTTTAAAAATAAAACATGGCGGTTATTTAACATTCCAAGATGAAAGCGAAGACATAGTAAAATCAGCAAATCAAGCACCTTCTAGAGAAAGAGGTGTTTATTTTAAACCAGCACGCAGTATTTTAGAGAAATATGATCGCTTCATAGAAGATTTTATCGAAACAATAAATTTTGATGTCTGTTCAGAAACAATGATCACTGATGCGATCAGAAATTTCTTCGATGCAAAGCTAGTCTACATATATAGATATGGGTGGGACAGGGTTTTATATGAGAGTCAATCTAGTGATTTATCAGTTGAAGTCTGTTCAAGCGCCTTCAATTCTCTGTTAAAAAATCGATACTCCAAAGCTTTAAGATCAGATAGTTCTTACAGAATTTATATAGATAAAGAATCAAACTTGACTGAGGAAGGTTATCTCATCACTATACCTAACAAAAGCTCAAATTCTATTATCGTTATTTTTGGTTTATCAACTCAATTAGAGTCTCTGGAAGATATTATTGGCACTATGCTCAGTAGTTTATATGACTCTGAGAAAGAATTTCAGAGACTAAAAACAAAAGAACACATTAAATACAGAATGTATGACGCAGTCAAGCGTCAATATAATCATGTGAGTGATGCAGTATATGAGGAAAGATTCAAAGGTTTTCATGAGTCTTTACAAAATATAGAAGTTTTTTTTGAACCAATTATCTTTTTTGACAGGCATGATGAAAATATAACGATTGCTGGTTGGGAAGCTTTAGCACGTGATCCAGAGACTGGTCGCGCTCCGGTTAATTTGTTCAAGATCGCGGAAATGTGGGGAGTACGTTTTCAAACAGAGATAGACCTTTATATTTTAGAGAAAGCACTGAGGACTTACAAGCAAGCTACTGAGAAGTCAAAAACAGAGAGATATGACGAGAAAAAAATGCTTTCAATTAATGTTTATCCTTCAAGTATTCTTCGCACAGCATATGAGGATTTATTGAGTAAGCTAGTCAGAGGAGATCAGAAGTTGCTTTCAGGCAAAAAACTCATGCTTGAGATATCTGAAAAGACTCTTCTCCCAGAAATTATTAATGATGAAGGAAAAGGCTTAGAAAGCTTTAGAAGTATAGCAAGAAAATATAGAAAAAATTATGACGTCAAATTTGCTGTTGATGACTTTGGAGTTGGAAATGCTTCCGTGTCTAGATTGCAAGAAGCCGATCCTACCTATGTTAAAGTAGACAGAGAAATTCTGCACTTTGAGAAAAAGTTGGGAAGAAGTATCATAGAATATCTAGTTGATCTGAAGTACGATTTTAACTGTTTCACTATCCTTGAAGGTTTTGATGAATATAGTAATTTTTCACTCCAAGAATTAGTAGTTGAACTTGGGGTTGAATACATTCAGGGACATAGTCTTGGTATGGCAACTCCAGAAATAAAGGGAAGATTAGATAAAGAGAAATATGAAAATATTTTCGAGCAATTAAAATGGAGAACAAATTAGTTTCTCTAATTGTTATTGCTTACAACCGCTATCCACTAAATGAGGATATCTGTGCCTGTCTACTACGATATGCAATCAGCATTAGTCTTCAACCTCCCCAAGAACTCTACAATCAGCAATTCATCCCCCAGTTATTACTATGAAGGTACTTGTCCTGAAACTGGCGAACTACTAAAACTCCCCCGCACTCCTTTAGTAGAAGCGATCGCACATACTTTCATGCAATACCTTGCTAGCGATGAGGTTTATTCCCGTGAAGGCAAAATGTACGGGATATTACTGGTAGAAATGGCTGATGGCGAACAACGGATACTCAAAGCTTTCTCTGGGCTACTGAATGGTTGTAGTGTAGTTGCGGGTTGGGTTCCACCGATTCCCGGACGAGATGAAGTTGCGGTTGATGAATCCCGGACGTTAGCTGAGTTGGATACTATTAAGCAGGAATTGATTACCCTCAAGCAACTTCCCGCACGACAGCAATACGAAAATTTATCTCATGAGTTTGAACAGCGCCTGCAACAAATGAGCGATCGCCACAAAGATCGCAAACAGCAACGCCACATCCAACGTCAGCTATTTAACACAACCCTCACAGCAGAAGCACTGATAACAGCCCTAGAACAACTTGAACAAGAAAGTCGTCGAGATGGAATTGAACGACGAAAATTCAAGCGCCAACGGGATGAAAGATTACAACCACTGAAGCAAATAATTGACACCGCAGATATACGCATCCGGGAATTGAAACAGCAGCGCAAACAACTATCCCGCCAACTACAAGCACAGATGCACGCCGCTTATTCTATAATGAATTTCTTTGGACAGTCGCGATCGCTACAACAATTAATCCCAGAAGGTTTACCCACTGGTACTGGTGATTGTTGCGCCCCTAAATTACTCCACTACGCCGCAACCCATAATTTAAAACCATTAGCAATGGCAGAATTTTGGTGGGGGCCGTCCTCTGTTAATCAGGATAAAATTCAAGGAGAATTTTATGGAGCTTGTGTCGAACGCTGTCAGCCTTTAATGGGGTTTTTGCTGTCGGGATTGCAACCTCATCCTCCCGGAGAAGTTCCGATTCTCTACGCAGACGAATGGCTGATTGTTGTGAACAAACCCCCAGGATTATTATCAGTACCTGGTCGTTATCGCGACACTCAAGACAGTGTTCTCAGTCGTTTACGCCATAATTTACCAGATGGAATCGCGCTGACTCCTGTACATCGCTTAGATCAACAAACCTCTGGTATTCTTTTATTGGCACGCGATCGCCAAACTTATCGTCAACTAAGTCAACAATTTCAACAACGCCAAGTTCACAAAATTTATGAAGCCGTGCTTGCTGGTACTATCAACACTAACGAAGGTGTAATCGAACTCCCACTGTGGGGTAATCCTCAGAATCGCCCCTATCAACAAGTAAATTGGCAGTATGGAAAACCTAGTTTGACAAAGTACCAGCTAATTAGCAAACAAGTAAACTACACTCGCATAGAATTTATCCCCCTCACAGGACGCACCCATCAGTTGCGAGTTCATGCTGCTGATCCAACAGGACTTGGGATTCCGATTTTAGGCGATCGTCTTTATGGATGTAGTGCAGAGGCGAGTCGCTTACATCTACACGCCAGAGAACTAAGTTTTGATCATCCCCAGTTAGGGAAAAGACTGCATTTACAAACAAAAACCCCATTTTAATTTGGAAAAGTTTGTAGTAAGCACTTTAGTGCTTGAATATTTTCATGACTAAAGTCCTCACTACGAACTACGTCAATCTTCACCTGCCTATTTTGGCGCACACCATTGACCTATAGGTTCAATTTTTGCCTGTTGCATTAACTCCACAATTTGTGCTTCCTGACATTGATAATTATCTGCTAATAACTGCATTGCTTGCCCTTTGGCATCATCAGCAGACACACCAAGTGTCATAATTTCTTCATCTTGATTACCTGTCATTTTCTCAATAGCAACAACACAAACATATTGCGGTTCATTGGATCTAATTTCCTGTACCATTGCTTACCTCTTTGATGTTGGTCATTTGTCATTTGTTATTTGTCCCTCTTATCTTGCTTCTCCCCAATCCCCGATCCCACATTACGACTCTTCAAATAACCGATCGCCTCGATGTAACCGATGTGCCATTTGATAAGTTTGTCCTTGCGATCGCATGGTTGGTGCATGGGCTGCTAAATAGCGGGTTGCGGCAATTAAGACGTGATTTCCTGCTTTTGTGTCGCGTAGCAAACTATACTGACGAAAAGCCGCTTCTATTTCTTGAATCACATGAAAACTGCGGTCTTCTCGCAATAGCATTTTACCCAGTACGGCTAAAAGTCGATCAGGATTGCCACCACTATACAGATAACGAGCGACTAAGGCGCCTGCTTCATTCACCTGTTGTTGTCGATCAAGTAATTGTGGTAGTTCATCCAGCAATTTTTCTGGGTTGTCTACTGTTTCCTTTGGTTCTGGTAGACGTGCAGGTGGCACATTTAAAAATCGGTTGAGATACACACTCATAGCTGCATCGAAGACACCCCGCAGCAATGATTGGGAAGCGACGCGCCGTAATCCTTGATGGACTGCATTAGCAAAAGTAAAAGTGTGATGGGCTGTATCCCAATCCCCAAAATCATTATTGGTGTGAAAACGGGCAATTCGCAATGCTGCTGCATAGGCGACAGCACCTGCTAATTCTGTCTCGGTACAACCAGTTCGCAGTGCTTCTAAAAGTGAGTCTGCGATCGCTTGAGCATCTTCACTTAGAAGTATTGTGACTAATGCTTCACGGTTTGCCCAGGTTCCTTGTTTATCCTGTCCTAATTCTAAGGCTGCTGGGATTTCTGCAAAAGCACGATCTAAAATTGCGACTAAATCCACCGGGTAACGCCAGGAATTTGACTCTTCCATGCGTTCGGCGCTGGCATACCCAGCAACTAAGCTAGTTAGCACTGATTCTGCATTCTGCCAATTAGTAGCATCAAGAGCTTCTAAAGCTTTATTGGTAAAATCGAGAACATGACCGACATCAATATAGCGGTGGTCAGTGGCAGCAGTAAACAACATCTCAGCGATTTGCTGTTGGTCAGCACCAGAACGCACCGCCGATACTAAACACCGTTCTGCACCTTCTGCATCACGTACTTCAATAAACTGGCGGAACCATCTTTTTAATGTATTTATGTCGGGTGCAGATGTGGGTAAGGGGTGAACTCCAAAGTGTGGTGGTTGACCAGCACAGTCACGCGCCACAGCAGCCAGTCCGTGATAAAGGGCGCGGGGTCGGTCTTTTGGGTCGAGGTACGGTAGAAGGTTGATCATACAAGTGTGCATCGTCAAACCTGCTCCCCAACCTGCATTACGGTAACGCACCCCAAAATCCAGTCCTATGCGGAATGGTTCTGCTGGTTCGATACCTGCATCCAGCAAAGCAATCACCGATTTAGCAATTACCAACGAGATCCCCTGTTCTAAACCATCTTGGAGGCGCTGACGCTGGTGAGCTTGGGGGTCTGCATGGGGTGCTAAATCTATCCATATCTGATCACCACGAATCTCTACAGGAAAAGCACGTACATCATCAGCCCAAGCGTCAAATGTGCCACCACTAGCCAAGTCAAAACGAGCATGATGCCAGTGACAAGTTAAAATACAATCTTTGACTGTGCCTCGGTGTAAAGGAAAACCCATGTGTGGGCAACGATTATCTATAGCGTATATTTTGTCATTGTGATCAAAGAGTGCGATCGCCTGTCCTTCGACATAAACAATAGCATAAGCGGCGGCTTTGACATCAGCAACCTGAGCAACGCATACATAATGCTCAGTATTTTTTTTTGCTTCCAAAGCTTGACTCATATTGCACCTCCTCCTGGGAAGATGGCAAGTTCTTTCTTTTACTGTAGCTGTTCTCCTACACAAAACGCGGGTAGTAATACTTTGTCAATTTTGTTTTGAGGCATGATTTTTCTGTGCCTCAAGATTAAGAATGTGACTTAAAGGAAAAGTTATGCTTCCTGTTAATCGACAAAAATAAATGGAGCTAAGCGGATTCGAACCGCTGACCCCCTCAATGCCATTGAGGTGCTCTACCAACTGAGCTATAACCCCAGAAACTTTAATTAGCAAGCTTTTTAAGCTTTTAAATAAGTTTTTTGAGCTATCTTTGTTTTACTAGTATGCAATTTTATGCAAGTTAAGTCAAGAGATTCAGTGACGTACTCCACACACTCCCCTACCCTTCGGGTTCTCCGAAGGAGTACGGGTGAATGTGGGCAACAAGGCAGCGACTCTTCTATGAAGACATTGACTGAGCTTTAAGACCGTGCGCCGGGGTTCCACAAAAGGCGATCGCAGTCTCTTCCCGGAGGGCGATCGCTTTTGTTTTGTCTATCAATTAATCTACGTGACGTGTAGATATGCGTCATAAAAGTCTGGAAAATGGTAAAAAAGATACTGCCATAGCAGGGGACTCTTGTTTTTGCAACCAATCTCTAATCGCCTGCTCCAAAGCCGCAGTCTGCGTCAATTCCAGACGCGCACAGGCGATTTCAAACGCGATTTTTAAGTCTTTAGGGAGTCTCCCCCGCACTTCTCTAGTTTCTTCTGCCATCCTTATTTGAAGCCAAAGCTTGCGGCTTTCATTTTTGCACAGCCTCTCAGGAAAAAAACATTTGCGTCATTGCGCTATTACATTATTGCGCTTATTGTAAGTAAAAAAACAATTAACAACCCTGTCATTTTTACCGAAACCACAAAGCTGAGGACACCATGAGCGTTATTACAATTCAATTGGGATTGTGGCGATCGCCAAAACCTATCAAGCAGGCAGCATAGTTATTCCAAAGCTCCGCGATATGCGTGAGCAAATCAGTAGTGAAATCCAATCCAGAGCAGAGAACAGGTGTCCTGGTAACAAGGAAGCTCAAAAAAAAAATGCAAAAGAATATCGGATAAGCATTCATAGCTAGAGCGACAAATTATTGGTCGCTCTACATCAATCGGAGCGGCGGGATTTGAACCCACGACCTCCACTACCCCAAAGTGGCGCGCTACCAAGCTGCGCTACGCCCCGGACACAACAATTCTTAAAAATAGAATTGTTTTAGTCAACCTCCTAATTATAGCAATAAGCCCTGGAATAATCAACTAGTCTACTCAAAAAACTTTCAGCATTCCCGCAGCTTGCAATAAACCCGGAACAGACACAGTGTCCCATTTCCCTTCTGCACAACGATTTGTGTTCAAAATAAAGCGCAAACTGTAAGCGTGGGGATAACCTTCTACTTCCATCCACAACAAATCACTTTCGGCTTCACAGGCTATTTTTTCTTCATCCATTAATTCTGATATCATCTGCTGCATTGTGTCTGCTAACTGCAATAGTAGCCGACAAAAATCATTTAACTCTGCTTCGGTTAATTCGATCGCCCAATCATCCGTTCCCACTAAACCCTTAAACTCTGGCGCTGATGGATTCCAACCAATACGCCAACCAGATCCACTTTTGATGACACGTTCCATACACAAGTTAATAGTTAGTTAGTAGTTATTGTCCACTAACTAACTATCTTAATTTTGACTGTAAGCATTGACTAATGCTTGCACTAAGGCGTTTCGTTGCTTGCGGGTGAGGCGACGAATAGCAGCGCGATCGCCTTCAAAGGGATTTTTCTTTAAAGTATCATGACCTGGATAGGATGAATCGTACATGACTTCGTTGGCATTCAGGTAATCAGCCAAAGTCAATTTCCAATCTAACCGATAATTTGGCGCACGTCCTTTGAGATAGACGTGATACTGAATCAGACGACTAACTAAGGTATTATTTTGGGCAACTTTCCCTGTTTCTCTGCTGACGTACTGGTTTTCTTTTGGTAAATCAGGTAATTGTTCATACACCTGCTGCCAAATATCACCTGATCTGACATTTTGAGCATAGGCAGGTGAAGTGGAGAGTAAATTAGTATAAATGGATTGGTTTTGATCTAAGCTCAACCAGAACATACCTAATACTAAAATCAACCCCACCCCCCTAAAATAGTGGGGAGTAAAAAATGCTTGCCAAAGCTTAAGCATAGTACGCCGCACCTTACTAACACCTTCCTAAAAGTAATTGATCTATACTTCTCCGATGATTTCTGGTTGAGTCAGTTCGTCTGACATTTCAATAATTGCCCTTAACACTGGCTTCATCATCATATCATCGTTACTCTCAAAGTCTTCGTAACGCCGACGTTTAGCGCGATTTGCCACCTGAACCGTAATGCGGTAACGATTTGAAGCTGCACTAATCAAATCTTCCGCACGATGCATAATTTGGGTTGGGGTTGTCTCGAATTTAGAACGCTTTAGCATATTTACTGGTTCTTTGGGTCTTTTTTAGTTTAGCAGTATTGTCATATATTAACGGTCAAGCGATTTTGGATTTTGGATTTTGGATTGATTACAGATAAATCTGCTTGCTTTTACCATCAAGGTAATGATTTATAAACTAAGTCTGCGTTCTTGAAGGGTAAGCAGTCTTGGTTTGTGTAGCTGCGACTAATCGTCGTCAGGTATTTTTGAAAAATCGGATACTCTTATTAGTCAACTTGCTTATTAAATTTTGGGGAATAATTAGTCTCAAAGATAAAAGAGAGACTTTATCTTACCTTTTAAAATTAGTTAGTATCTATCACTACATGATTATTTAATAATTTTATTAGTCAACAGATAGATACATTCTTTTTTAAAAAACAATGATAATACTTGAGGTCTATGACCCTAACAAAGGCATTGTTGTTTCTACCGTTGTGATTTTGCGATCGCGACGGTATTTTTCAAGCAATCACGCAATTCTTCATATTGGAATCAAATCAGTTATTTATTTTTAACTATTTATGCTCATCAAACTTGATTTAGTAGAAGTTTGACGATTTTATTCAAATTCAATTATTTTGTGTGGAGTGCTACACAATTACTTAATATTTTACTAACCAACTGGTAGATGCCTTCTGTCTGAAAAGTTCAGATAATAGTTGATGTTTTGATAAACAAGTTTATCGAAACATCCCTTAACTTAGATTAGAAGGCATTATTCCTCAAATGTCGTGGTTTTATGACCACGACATTATTCTTATTCAAGCAATTATAGCGGTTCTCGACCTAGTGAGGTACGTTTTCAAAGCTATTAACTTTATTAAGAAGGATTGGGGTATACCTCAGTTGCTTAGGAAACGCTATATGTGACATTTTTTGAGTATTTTGATTAATTGTTACAAAGATTGCAAAAAAAGCGATCGTAGTGAGTTCCGTATACGCGATCGCTTCAATCACTCCTAAATAGGAGTTATCAATAATAAAGATTGTATGTTTTTAATGCCATTAATGATTGCAGTGGCAGCCCCCTCATACCTCTAACCCCTCAATGAAGAAAAAATCATCATCAAAGAATTTCAACTCACAGCGAATAAATTCAGCAGCAGCAAAGGCGTGAAATGGAAACCGAGCGTATAAGTGAGCAATCTCATCCTAGAAATAATAAATTCCCTCCTATAAAAATATAGGAGGGAAGAAGTTTGCAATGTTGAAGATGTGACAGGTCAAGCAACAAGTAACATCAGACCTTATCTCAATAAGCTTACTAAATGAGAGTAAGGAAGTTCTAAGGATTTTATAGGCACTTGCAGATAAGTTGATTGCTATAAAAAGTCCCCCCCTGTGCCAACAGGAGGGAGCAACCTCGACTGAAAATAATTATGTATTTGATAAACTTATACCAATTCTTTATGAAGATGTATAAAAAGAACCCCACCGCCTGCGGCAACCCCCCTCTGTCTCCCCTTGCCAAGGGGTAAAATTCTATGCAGCTTCATATGAAATTGGTATTAGTAGATAGTAATAAGGAAAGTATAAGAATTTTATCTGAAAATAAAAAATCAAAATGATGGTCTAATTCTATCAACTTGATACAACAGAGTTGTGTCGTAGGTGTATTGATTCTATGGAGATGTAGTAAGCTGAAATTAAATCTAATTACTATTGATTCATCAGCAAACTAAATTGAAACCGTTGCTCGTGAAGGAGCAAGAACAATGAAAGCATTATTAACACAGACTTGCGTTCCCTGTAGTGGTGATTCACCGCCAATAACTGACGCGGAAATTGCTGAACTTAAGCCTCTGATAGCCGATTGGGAGATAATTGAGGAGAATAATGAGCCACATTTACAGCGCGTTTACAAGTTTCCCGATTTTCAGACAGCACTCACCTTCACTCAACGAGTGGGTGAAGAAGCTGATAAACAAGGACATCATCCCGCCTTACTTACTGAATGGGGCAAGGTAACAGTTACCTGGTGGACACACGCGATTAAAGGACTACATCGCAACGATTTCATCATGGCTGCTAAAACCGATATGATTGCTACTCATTTTTGATAACTGAAGCGTTAAAGTTTTCTGCTTGTTAGCGAGCGAAGACTTTTGCACAGCCAATAAAACGAAGCATATTTTGTCTCAGCAGTTTTGTTCACAAGCACCAATACTTACCCAACTACTAGATAGTTTACCATCTAGCTCGCTATACCACTCCTTTTTCCAGATTGGAGCATTGTGTTTGAGAGTGTCTATCGCATAGCGACAAGCTTCAAATGCTTCCGAACGATGAGGACAACCCACTGCCACTAAAACACTAATTTCGCCAATTTGCAGATGTCCAATGCGGTGGTGGATGACTACACGATTTACATCAGTCCATTTTTGCCTAATCTCGGCAGCAATTTGATAGAAAACTTGCAAAGCCATTGGTTCATAAGCTTGGTATTCCAAGGCAATTACTGGTTTACCATCAGTTTGATTGCGAACAGTACCACTCATCATCACTACTGCTCCATTTGCTGGATCGTTAGCTAATTGATAGACTTCCTCAACTAGCAATGGTGCAAAGGTAATGGCAAAGCTATCTTCAGATTTCGGTTTGATGGGAAAGGTAAATGTTGTTGTCATAGTAGCAGGATTGGGGAACGGAAGGAGACAAGGCAAGGGGGACAACTTCTCAGTTATCAGTTATCAGTTATCAAATTAAACTGGTAACTGTTAACTGTTAACTGATTTATGCCCAATGCCCCAATGCCCTACCCACTAAAAAAATGCTTACACAATGCACAATTTTGCAATTTTTTAAGTAGTTTTACTCAATTTAATCTCGTATTTTGTCATCTTCCCTAAGGCATATTACTATAGGTTAAGTGACAAAGTTGGCTTATTATTCTTTATTTTAGATGACTTGATAGTAACTTGACCTAAATATCAGCTAAAGTAATCACTTAGTAAATCAGCAAGCAGATTTCCCGTTGGGGTATTTATCTATGGCGCTTGCAAAGACACTCGTGACTGATCTCCCTCTTTCATTTATTACCGCCCTACTTCAGTCATTTCAACACCGACAGTTTGCAAGAAGGTAAGCCGTAAATTAGCAATAGTGGGAAAACGTCTCATGAAAACTTTAGTGCCTAATAATGAAGTGAAGAGGCTTGAAGCTCTTCATGAGTATCAAATTTTAGACACTGTACCGGAACAAGTCTTTGACGATTTGGCGTTTTTAGCAACTCAGATTTGTCAAACACCGATCGCATTGATTAATTTAATTGATGCCAAGCGTCAGTGGTTCAAAGCCAAAGTGGGATTGTCTGTGCAAGAAATGCCCAAAGAGATCGGATTTTGCCCGCTCTGCGTAGAATTACGTGATACATTAGTTATTCCAGATACTATTGCTGATGAAAGATTTGCCACTTCACCTGTAGTGACATCAGAACCATACGTACGATTTTATGCTGGCGTGCCTTTGTTAGCACCAGAAGGAGAAGCAGTTGGGACTGTCTGCATAGTAGATCATGTTCCTCGTGAGATTACCTCAGATCAAATAGAAGCACTACAGGCTATTGGCCGCTTAGTTATTAGGCAATTAGAGTTACGGCGAAATCTCTCCGAATTAGCCAGTATAAAAACTGAATATAGGCAGTCGCAATTAGCATTAAAGCAAAGTGAATGTACCCTCCGTAGTTTTTTTGACAGTGCGCCCATGATGATGGGAGTAGTGGAACTTCAAGGTAATGATATTGTGCATATCTCTGATAATGCCACTAGTGCCAAATTTTTTGGGCTAACTCCAGAAATGATGCAAAATCGTTTTGCTACTGAGTTAGGTGTTCCGCAAGAATATGTGAGTGAGTGGATTAATTATTACCGCGAAGCTGAATATACGAAATTACCTGTCAGCTTTGAATATGCTCACGATCACGCTCAAGGTAAAAAATGGCTGAGAAGTACAGTTTCATCAATTGGTGCATGTTGTGGTTGTACTTCACAATTTGCTTACGTCGTAGAAGATATTACTGAGCGCAAACTTGCCGAAGAACATCTCCGTTGGCAAGAAGCCTTATTACGTTCTATGACAAGCGTTTCACCACTAGCATTTTATGTTGTAGATAATCGTACAGATAATATCCTATATTTTAACGATCGCTTTTGTGAAATTTGGGGTATCCAACACCTCAAACCATTGATGGAACGTCGCCAATTAAAAAATCAAGATATCATTCCCGATTGCTTACAATTGATATCAGATATTCCTGCTTTTGCCGAGTCGTGTAAACCTTTGCAAAGCGAAGACAACCAATGTGTTGTGGAAGACGAAATTGTATTTACCGATGGGCGGACTGTGCGACGATTCTCAACACAAGTTCGTGATGCCAATGATCAATATTTTGGACGTTTATATATTTTTGAGGATATCACTGCTCGCAAACAAGTAGAACAACAAGTCCGTGAACAAGCAGCACTACTAGATATTGCCACTGATGCCATCATGCTCAGAGATTTATCTCATCAGATTTTACTGTGGAATAAAAGTGCAGAAAACCTTTACGGCTGGCAAGCAGAAGAAGCTATAGGTAAGTATGCTGATGAACTTTTATTTAACGAACCATTACCACTACTACGAGAAATTCATAACATAGTTCTAGAATCTGGTTTTTGGCAGGGTGAATTACAAAAAATTAGTAAATCTGGTAAACAAATCATTGTTGAAAGTCGTTGGACGCTAGTAAAAGATGAGCATCATCAACCAAAATCGATCCTTGTTGTTGACACAGATATTACTCAAAAGAAACAACTAGAAAAACAATTTTTACGTACTCAACGTATGGAGAGTATTGGTACTCTTGCTAGTGGTATAGCTCACGATTTAAATAATGTCCTATCACCAATTTTGATGTCGGTACAATTGCTGCAAATGAAATGCGAAGACCGACGCGATCGCCAAATATTATCAATAGTAGAAAATAATGCCAAACGTGGTGCAAATTTAGTCAAGCAAGTACTGTCATTTGCCAGAGGAATAGAAGGTGATCGCACTGTTTTGCGAGTCAAACACCTGATTTTGGAAATGAAGCAAATTGTTGAACAAACATTTCCCAAATCAATTACTGTCAACACCGAAATTCAACCAGACTTGTGGAATGTTTGTGGAGATAGTACCCAACTGCATCAAGTACTAATGAACTTGTGTCTCAATGCTCGTGATGCTATGCCCACAAGTGGAACTTTAACCATTTCTGCGAATAATATTGTGATTGATGAAAACTATGCCAGAATGCATCTTGATGCCCAAGTAGGTTCCTATATCGTGATCAAAGTTGCTGATACAGGAGTCGGTATTTCTCATGAACTATTAGACAGAATTTTCGAGCCATTTTTTACAACTAAAGAATTTGGGAAAGGTACTGGACTGGGACTGTCCACAGTCATGGGTGTTGTCAAAGGTCACGGTGGTTTTATCAGTGTTTCTAGTACTATTGGTAAAGGTACAAAATTTCAAGTGTATTTACCAGCAGTTCAAACACACACAGAACCACCGTCAGAAGATTTAGAAATGCCAAGAGGACAGGGACAATGGATCTTGGTTGTAGATGACGAAGTAGCTGTCACAGAGATTACAGCAGCTTCTTTAGAAAATCACAACTACAAAGTTATCACTGCTAGTGATGGTATTGAAGCTGTGGCACTTTATGCCCAACACAAAGACAAAATCAGTGCAGCAATTATAGATATGATGATGCCAAATATGGATGGTACAACTACTATTAACACATTGCTGAAAATGAATCCGCTTTTACGTATTATTGCTGTCAGTGGATTAGCAACAGGTGAACAAATTTTACTCAATCACAAGACAACGCATACAGTTTTCTTACCGAAACCTTATACTGCACAGGAATTATTAAAAACATTACGTATGGTCGATGGTCAATAGTCATTTGTCATGAGTAAGAGTTTCAGCGATTTGATTTGATGTTTCTTAAGATAGTTATACCTTGCTTGAAAGAGGGGTGTAGGGTGTAGGGGTGTAAGAAGAGTTATGTTTTTATTTACCCTGGTGTACGCAGTTCATGACGGCTACTTATTTAATAGTTAATATTTATATAGATAGTATTGACAAAATTTAAATATCAAATAAGAGATTAACCAATCTTTGACTATAAACTAATGACAAATGACAAATTTAATTTTGGTTGTTGATGATGACGATTTAGTACGCAGGCAGTTACGTGAATTGCTAGTAACAGCAGGCTATGGGGTAGTAGAAGCAAGTAGTGGTGAGGAAGCCTTAGCGATCTATACTCAACAGCAACCAAAATTAGTGCTGCTAGATGCTTTGATGTCAGGGATGGATGGGTTTAGTTGCTGCGCCCAATTAAAAGCACTTCCTGGTGGCGATCGCACACCTGTTTTAATGGTTACAGGTCTGGTTGACCAAGAATCTATAGAAAAGGCTTTTGCAGCAGGTGCAGCAGATTTTATTACCAAGCCCATTAAATGGCCGATTTTGCGTCAACGAGTGCAGCGTCTTTTAGAAGCTAGTAGTGCAATGCACTCACTACAGCAACAAACTAAACAGCAGATTCTAGTAGCAGAACTTAGTCAACAGGCACTAGTTGGTATAGACTTAATCTTGCTGATGCAACAAGCAGTAACTTTCATTGCCGAATGTCTAGAGGTAGAGTATTGTAAAGTTTTGGAACTGCTACCAGATGGAAATAAGTTGCTGCTACGGGCGGGAGTAGGTTGGCAACCGGGTCTTGTAGGAGAGGCAATTGTCAGCGCAGGTATAAATTCTCAAGCGGGTTACACTCTAGTTTCTAACGACCCAGTCGTTGTAGAAGACCTCCGTACAGAAACCCGTTTCACAGGGCCACAACTGCTAATTGATCATCAAGTAATTAGCGGTTTGTCGGTGATTATTCATGGCAAAGAACGTCCTTTCGGTGTTTTAGGCGCACACGCAACCCAGTATCGCACTTTTAGCAAAGATGATATTTACTTTTTGCAAGCAACAGCTAATGTTTTAGCTACAGCTATTGCTCGTCAACAAGTTGAAGATGCACTGAAAGAAAGTGAACAACGTTGGCATTTAGTTTTACGGGGTAATAATGATGGCATTTGGGATTGGAATGTCAAAACCAATGAGGTTTTCTATTCTACACGTTGGAAAGAAATGCTTGGTTATGAAGAACAGGAGATTTCCAACCATTTAGATGAATGGTCAAATCGAGTACACCCTGATGATATTGACTGGGTGAGACAAGTTATCCAAGATCATTTTGAGCAAAAAACTCCCTTTTACATGAGTGAATATCGTCTACGCTGTAAAGACGGTACTTACAAATGGATTTTGGATCGTGGTCAAGCCCTGTGGAATGATCAAGGTGACGTTGTACGGATGGCAGGTTCTCATAGCGATATTACCGAGCGTAAGCTAGCAGAAGAAAATTTGCATCAGAGTGAAGAACGCTTTCAATTCCTGGCTCGTGCAACCACAGATGTAGTTTGGGACTGGGATGTACTCAAAGACTACGTCTGGTGGAATAACAATGTTCAAATATTGTTTGGTTATTTACCAGAACAAATCGGGAATAACGCTAATTGGTGGTATGAATGCATACACCCAGATGATAGACAGAGAATCTTTACGGATATTCATACTGCCATAGAAAGTAAGCAACTAGCTTGGACTAATGAATACCGCTTTTGCCGTAGCGATGGTTCTTATGCATACATCTTTGATCGTGGTTACATTGTCCGCGATCGCACAGGTAATCCGATACGGATGATCGGAGCCATGATGGATATTAGCGATCGCAAACTAGCACAAGAAGAATTACAGCGTCAAAACATGCGATCGCGTTTATTTGCCGATATCACTCTCAAAATTCGCCAGTCATTGCAAATCGATGAGATTTTGCAAACTACTGTTACAGAGATCCAAAAACTCCTCAACGCCGACCGAGTGGTCATCTTTAAGCTGCTATCTGAAAGTTATGGAAGTGTAGTTAAAGAAGCACTCATTCCTGGTTTCCCCGTAATTATCGGAGAAAACATCATTGACCCTTGCTTTAACGAAACATACATCGATAAATACAAAAGTGGGCGAGTGGGGATGATTAGCAATGTCGAAGAAAGTAATGTTGAATCCTGCTATCTGGAAATGTTGCAAAGATATGCAATCAAAGCTAACCTTGTTGTCCCAATTCTCCAACACAATAAATTATGGGGGCTATTGATTGCTCATCAGTGCGCCCATCCCCGTGATTGGAATGCATGGGAAATAGAACTATTGCGACAACTAGCAGATCAAATGGGTATTGCTCTTGGTCAAGCTAAACTCCTAGAACAAGAAACGCGCCAACGGGAAGAACTTAGCCGTTCTAACAACGAACTACAAGAATTCGCCTTTGTCGCTTCTCATGACTTGCAAGAACCACTACGGAAAATCAAAACCTTTGGCGATCGCCTCAAAGCTAGTTGTGGTGATGTCCTCCCAGAACAGGGACACGACTATCTTGAGCGAATACAAAATGCAGCTCGCCGGATGCAGATTTTAATAGAAGATTTATTAAGCCTTTCACGAGTTACCACCAGGGCCCAGCCTTTTATCCCAGTGGATCTTTTGCAGGTAACACAAGAGGTGTTGTCTGATTTAGAAATCAGTATTCAGCAAACCGGAGCAAAGATAGAAATAGGTGAATTATCCACCATCAACGCCGACCCGTTGCAAATACGACAATTGTTACAAAATCTGATTGGTAATGCTCTGAAGTTTCACCGCCCAAAAGTAAGGCCCATCGTGAAAATTTATAGCCAAGCCTTATTAGAACCATCAGAACATAGTAGTGCTGAAAAATGTCAAATCATTGTGGAAGATAACGGTATAGGGTTTAATGAGAAATACTTAGACCGGATCTTTAACGTCTTCCAGCGCCTACATGGTCGTAGTGAATATGAAGGCACTGGTATAGGGTTAGCAATCTGCCGAAAAATTGTTGAGCGTCATCACGGGAGCATTACCGCTAGGAGTGAGCCAGGACAAGGAGCAAAATTTATTGTGACTTTGCCAATTCATCCCCATTCCTGATTTTTCTGTTTCTCATAGGTTGATCATATCCCCATATAAAAGTTTTTAATCTCAAATTTCTAGCAATTAATTTGTTTCAATTTAATAATGAATTAATCCTAATCAACATCACAAAGGAGAAAATGCAGAGTGAAGGGTCGGCAAACAACCGTCACGATCTTGATGGCTGATGATGATGAGGAGGACTACATGTTAGTTCGCGAAGCATTGGCAGAAAGTCGCTTGGCTATTGATCTACGTATCGTTCACGATGGAGAGGAGTTAATGGATTATCTGTATCGTCATGGTCAGTATGCTGATCCTAATATTTCACCTCATCCCGGTCTGATTCTGTTAGATTTAAATATGCCTAAAAAAGATGGTCGTGAGGCACTCAGAGAAATCAAAAATGATCCAGAGCTAAGGTCAATTCCCGTTGTAGTATTAACTACCTCAAAAGCTGAGGAAGATATTTATCGTAGCTATAATTTGGGAGCGAATTCATTTATTATTAAACCCGTGACATTCGCCGCCTTAGTGGAGGTAATGAAAGCTATAGGAAAATATTGGTTTGAAATTGTAGAACTGCCCCTATAAGCGTGGGAGGGAGCAATGAAAAACAACCTGATCAAAGTTCTGCTGATTGATGATGATGATGATGACTATATATTAACTCGTGATTGGTTTAGAGAATTTCAAGTAGCTTCTTGTGCTTTGGAATGGGTAAATAGCTATCAAGCCGGTAGGAATGCGATTCTGACGGGTCAATATGATGTTTATCTTGTAGATTATCGTTTAGGCGAAGGTAACGGATTAGAACTATTACGCGAAGCGATTAAGAATGGCTGTGTAGCCCCAATTATTTTTCTCACAGGTCAGGGAGACAGAGAAATAGATATTGAGGCCATGAAAGCTGGGGCCGCTGATTATTTAGAAAAAAGCCAATTAGCAGCCCCTTTACTTGAACGTTCTATTCGTTATGCCTTAGAACGTAAACAAAATGAGAAAAAAATCCGGGAACAAGCCGCCTTGTTAGATGTGGCTACTGATGCCATTTTTGTACAGGATTTAAATCACAAAATTTTATTTTGGAATAAAGCTGCTGAACTTCTTTATAAATGGAAAAAAGAAGAAGCTATTGGTAAAAAAGCCTTGGAACTTTGGCAAGAAAAAGACTTATCAAAATTACAAGCAGCCTTCTCCATTTTGATGAAAAATTTTGCCTGGGAAGGGGAATTACAGCAAATTACAAAAACAGGTCAAGAAATCACAGTCGAAAGTCGTTGGACACTTGTAAGAGATTTTGACCATAGTTCTCAATGCTTTTTAGTAGTAAATACTGATATTACTCAGAAAAAACTATTAGAATCCCAATTTTTACGCGCCCAAAGATTAGAAAGTATAGGTACTCTGGCTAGCGGGATTGCCCATGACCTTAACAACGTCCTCGCACCAATATTAATGACAGCGCAACTGTTAGAATCACAACTGGATGATGAGCGTAGTAAGCGACTTTTACCGATTTTAATTACTAATGCCAAACGAGGAGCAAATTTAGTCAAGCAAGTATTATCTTTTACTCGCGGAATGGAAGGCGATCGCACCTTGCTGCAATTTAAGCACATAGTCAGAGAAATTCAGCAAGTCATGAGAGAAACATTCCCGAAATCTATAGAAGTTTCTACCTCCATCCCGGCAAACCTCTGGACTATATATGGTGATGCCACTCAACTGCATCAAGTACTGATGAATTTGTGTGTCAATGCCCGTGATGCTATGCCTATGGGCGGTAGTTTAACTATCTCTGCGGAAAACTTTTCAGTAGACGAAAATTATGCCAGAATGCATTTTGACGCCCGAATTGGTGCTTATGTAGCTATTACCGTTAGTGATACGGGAGTCGGTATTAATCCTGAAATATTGGATCGAATATTTGAGCCATTTTATACAACTAAAGAATTTGGTAAAGGAACTGGTCTCGGTCTTTCTACAGTGCTGGGAATTGTTAAAAGTCATGGCGGTTTTATCAATGTCTACAGTGAACTTGGCAAGGGTAGTCAATTTAAAGTGTTTTTGCCAGCACAACAGATACCCGAAACTTTAGAAGAAGCAGAAAAAGAATTACCCATTGGTAATGGCGAATTAATTTTGGTCGTTGACGATGAAGATTCAATTCGCGACATCACCAAAACATCTTTGGAGACTTACAACTATAAAGCAATCACAGCCTGTGATGGCATTGAAGCGATCGCTCTTTATGCAGAACATCGCGACGAAATATCTGTAGTATTAACAGATATGCTCATGCCCTCTATGGATGGACTCACAACCATTCGCACCTTGAAAAAAATTAATCCCCATGTCAAAATCATCGCTGTCAGTGGACTAGCATCCACCGAAAAAGTGAACGCCGCCACAGACATAGGTGTCAAAGCCTTTTTATCCAAACCCTACACCGCCAAGCAATTATTGCAAACCATTGGCGTAGTGAAAAGTGGAAGGTAGTTGGGGGATTGGGACAAGGGATCGGGGACAAGGGAGACAAATTAATGACAAATGACCATTGCACAGACGCGATGAATCGCGTCTCCACTAATGACTAATAATTCGGAAATTTTAGCTGTAAATGACGCATTTTATCGTGCGTTTGAAAAAAAAGATATTGAGGCTATGAGTACAGTTTGGTCTCAAGGAACGGGTAGTCTTTGTGTTCATCCGGGTTGGAATATACTCCGGGGTTGGAAAGCAATTTCTACCTCTTGGGAGAAGATTTTTAAAAATACGCCTTATATTGAAATAAATACTGAGATAATTACTGTCGAGATCCGCGATCATCTTGCTTATATTGTGTTAGTAGAAAATCTCATGCAAGTGATTAACGGTAGGAAAATTGAAGCGCGATCGCTTGCTACGAATATATTTGAATTTCTTGGTGGAAAATGGTACTTAATACACCATCACGCCAGCCCAATTATGCGATGAGGTGCGTTAACTTAGTGATATCACTATCACTATGGCAAAGTAATGAAAAGAATCTGGGTATTGATCTGCCTGGGAACATTAGTATTTATTATGTTCTGGGGTGGTTTGTTTTCTCATCCTGCTGCATCGCAACAAGTAGAATCTCGCCTGAATAATCTAGAAGCAGATTTTAATCGCTTGGAATCACAAGTAAATCAACTTCAATCTCAACTATCAAACCGTCCTTCTTCATCACGAAGAACAACCATAACTCCCTCACCACCTTCCCGACGCAATCTCTCTCAACAAAAAGATCCAATGTTTGACAGACTGGCTACATTAGTAGTTGAAGTCAAACGGCAAGTCCAAGGATTAGAAAAGCGAGTTACTCAATTAGAGTCTCGTCAAAAGTAGAATAATTTAATTTATAAGACTCAAATAAATCAAACTATCTGCTTAAACAGACTTGAGCTATAAAACTGGGATTTGAATCGCAGGCGGGTTTTTTAAACTTTTTTAAATATCGCGAAAAATTGGAAATGATGTACCCTAAAGTCTGACCTGCACAAAAGGCGAAATATATTACTGATATACTGTGTAGAAATAAATTAAAAGTTGTTTTTGCCTACTAACCACCAACGACTAACCAATCTAAAATCTCTGTCCAGCAAAAATTGATCGCACTTCGCCGTTGCGGCGGATGATTGCTTCTTTGTTCGCAACATCTACTAGTGTCCAACCACTAGAACCGATGCTTTCACCAATATCAACGCGCTGAGTCACACCATTAATTTGAAATAAAGCAGTAGATTTGGATTTATTCTCTGACTCTAGCAATCCCTCAAGAATATAGGCAGGATTAGGAGCAGATGCAACAGCTGTCACTTCTGTTTTTACTGGTACTGGTACTGGTGTTGGCTGTTGGTTAGTGGTTGGTTTGGTTGCTTGTGTGACTGTAATTGGTGCAGTTTTTATATCTATGGGTTTCAGGCTTGTTTGCACTACTGCTAAGACATTTGTAGGTTTAGTTGGTTTTATGCCAGTTTTGGGAGAAGGTTTAACAACAGATGTAGGTTTAGGTGTATTTGTTGTCTTTTGATGAATAGCAGATGGCATTGGTGGCAAAGTTGTGCTATTACTACCAGAAACCTTGGGAGGTACATAGCGCATTGGTAATGGCGCTTGATAAACAGGGATATAGATGCGCTCAACAACGTTTGTGGAACGACTCGGAGTCGGAGATGTGTTGTTAGCAGTAACAACTGGTGGTAGGTTAGCAGCAGGAGATTGGTCATTCCTGACATAAGCCAAGGCTGTGCGGTTTGTTGTAACTGGGGGTGTGAGTGCAACATTGACAGGCTTAATATTGGTTTTGGCTTCTTGTCTGTCTATGGCTGCAAGCGAACCCAACATGTAATTTACAAAATCTGCTTCTATTTCTGCTTTTGTGGGTAATTTTGGTTGGGGTACTTCTAAAGCTTGCTGAAAAGAGGTTAATTTGGTGCGGTTGAACAAACCAGAGTTCATTAACCAGACAATGCTGGCGATCGCTAATCCTAAGCTTGTTCCCACGTTCAGCATTTTACTGAACCAGTGTCGTGATTTTGGGCGTACTCTCTTCACAACTTTACTCACAGGAGCAGTATTTACTACTACTGCATTGGGGTTGTTTCTGTAGTGCGACGCTGTTTGTAGGCTTCGCCACGGTTTATCTGGCAAGACAATTGGCGGTATCTTTACTGTTTGTAGATGCGTGTGTGTTTGCTGCACCGTGTGCGAAGGTAGATTGGGGCTACCATCCAAAATCGAGTCTATCTCGGCAAATAGGTCATCTATAAAACCATCGGCGTAGGTTTCCATCGTCCAAGGTTCACTGGTGATTAATTCCTCTGATGGTTCTGGAATAATAAGATTTGTGCTGGCTTGTTGAGACATAGCGATTTTCAGTTTTAGCTTCATCGGGGAACTAATGAATTGTTAGCCCTGTGTGCTGATCTGGGAGCAAACACCTATTACCCCGTCTCAGTTAGACGAGTTGATAATGATTTGGTATTAAATTCGACTTGTAGTCAGGGAACTGTATGATCATGTTCAGTATATACTGATGTCATCAATCATACTAAACTATACCCTGATCTACCTTACTACTATACTCCCGCTTCATAAAGTTTTTTGGGAAGCTAAAGCTGAAAACTCAGTATCCGTCTTTGTTCTACGCAATTCTAAATAAATTAACAAAGCATTAATGTCTGCTGGATTCACACCACCGATACGTGTGGCTTGACCGATTGTCAACGGTTTTACCTTGGTGAGCTTTTCCCGTGCTTCTTTAGAAAGGGTATCAATTACTCCGTAATCTAAATCAGCGGGTAAGTGACGATTGGCTTGACGAGCAATCTGCTCAATTTGATTTTGCTGTCTAGCTAGATAACCAGAGTACTTAATATCAATTTCTGCACCTTCTGTTTCAGCACGGTTAAGGTTGGGATTTCCCAGTCCATAGGTGTTGAGGTCTCGATAATGAAAGCCTGGACGCCGTAACAAGTCAGCGAGGGTAATCGAACCTTTGATTGCTTGTCCAGTTGCTTGCGCGATCGCTTTGCCAATTTCATCATGTTCTTTGACTCGGATGCTGTGCAACCGTTCTTTTTCGGCAGTGATATTTGTTTGCTTGCGGCTAAATAATTCCCAACGGCGATCGTCAATTAGACCAATTTCTCTGCCCAATGGTGTCAGGCGTTGGTCAGCATTATCAGAACGTAAAATTAAACGATACTCTGACCTGCTAGTTAACATCCGGTAAGGCTCCCGCAAGTCTTTTGTACACAAGTCATCAACCAATGTACCGATGTAACTTTCTTCACGCGGAAACACAATCATCGCTGCTCCCCGCACAAATTGCGCCGCATTAATTCCGGCTACAATACCTTGGGCTGCGGCTTCTTCGTAGCCAGTTGTACCGTTAATTTGTCCTGCACAAAACAGTCCTGCTACCTTCTTTGTCATCAGTGTGGGAAAACACTGAGTTGCAGGCAAATAATCATACTCAACAGCATAGGCTGGACGTAGCATGATACAGTTTTCTAAACCAGGCAGACTCCGCAACATTTGCAATTGCAAGTTTTCGGGTAATCCTGTCGAAAACCCTTGAATATAAAGTTCTGGTATATCTCTACCTTCCGGTTCGATAAATATTTGGTGGCTTTCCTTATCAGCAAAGCGCACTATCTTATCTTCAATACTGGGACAGTAGCGCGGCCCTTTTGCTTCTACCCAACCACCATACACTGGCGAGAGGTGGAGATTTTCCCGAATCAGACGATGGGTTTCGGCTGTTGTCCGTGTCATATGACAAGGCATTTGTTCCCTTTCTACCCATACCTGGGGGTCAAAGCTAAACCAACGCACATCTGTATCCCCTGGTTGGGGTTCCAATTTGCTGTAGTCTACAGACCGTTTATCAACTCGTGCAGGAGTACCCGTTTTCAGACGACCAGTTTCAAAACCCAAACGTTGTAGAGTTTCCGTTAACTCAACAGCAGCAAATTCCCCAGCCCTACCAGCTGACATCGACTTGTTACCAACCCAAATTTTGCCGCCCAAGAATGTGCCAGTTGTGAGAATGACTGCTTTGCACTCGAACCCCACACCAAAATAAGTCTGAACACCGATGACTTCATCGTTAGCACCTAGTACTAAATCTGTAACCATCCCCTCACGAACAGTTAAATTTTCTTGATTCTCAACAATTCCCTTCATCACCGCCGCGTATTCCCGCTTATCAGTCTGAGCGCGTAAAGCCCAAACCGCAGGTCCTCGCGAAGAATTGAGAATCCGCTTTTGCAAATATGTGCGGTCTGCAATTTTACCTATTTCTCCGCCCAGTGCATCTACCTCATGGGTCAACTGAGATTTAGCAGGCCCACCTACGGCTGGGTTACAAGGTTGCCAAGCAATTTTATCTAAGTTGAGTGTCAACAGCATGGTACGGCAACCAAGGCGTGCAGTTGCAAGTGCTGCTTCACAACCAGAGTGACCTGCACCAACGACAATGACATCAAAAGCGTCTTGGAAATCTATAGAATTGTGCATGGTCATAATTAGAAAACACTAGGCTTTGAGATTCTGATCAATTTTAACTAATACTGCATTTTCAATACTTAAGTAAGTTGAGGATATAAACGATCGCCTGTAGCAGTATCAAACACAAATAACTGACTCAAATCAATCTCTAACGTCAAGCGATCGCCTGGATGAGGACGCACATCCGCACCCACTTGTACATTCACCAGCACCCCCGAACCAGGTAAACCTGCACGAATCAAAGTCTCCCTTCCCAGAGGTTCTACCACCTTCACCTCCACTACTAATTCTCCGAATTCTTCTTCTGTGTGTTCTCTGGGCATCTGCGATTCATTAATCTTAATACTCTCCGGTCGAACCCCCAAATCAAACCCCTGTCCTTCACGCAGATGCAACTTATCTTGCATATCCACACTCACAGGTAACACCTGCCCATCCACAGCAAAACCCCCAGCCACATACTTTGCTGGTAAAATATTCATCGGTGGACTACCCAAAAAAGTAGCCACCATCCGGTTAGCTGGTTTGGCATAAATTTCTTGTGGTTCACCAATTTGCTGAATTCTACCCCGATTCAACACCACAATCTGATCAGCTAACGTCATCGCCTCAACTTGATCATGGGTGACATATACCGTAGTAATACCCAGATTTTGATGTAATTCTTTTAACTCCGCTCGCGTATCATCTCGCAATTGAGCATCTAAATTTGATAGAGGTTCATCTAATAAAAATACCTGTGGTTGACGGGCGATCGCTCTTCCTAATGCTACCCGTTGTTGTTGTCCCCCGGAAAGTTGTTTGGGTTTACGTTCTAACAGATGTTCCAAAGCGAGCGATCGCGCCACCGTCATCACCCTTTCTTGCACAGTCTTCGGATCTATTTTTCGCATCCGTAACCCAAAAGCAATATTTTCTGCCACCGTCATGTGCGGATACAGGGCATAATTCTGAAACACCATTGCGACATCTCTTTGTCTGGCGGGGACATTGTTCATTAACTTATCCCCAATGTAAAGTTTGCCAGAAGTCGCAGTTTCCAAACCCGCAATTGTGCGTAAAATCGTGGATTTACCACAACCCGAAGGCCCTACCAAAACCCAAAATTCGCCATCGGGAATATTAAAGGTAATATCCTCTATAGCGGTGACATTGTTAAATTTACGCTTAATGCTTTCGAGACTAACGCTAGCCATTGTTGTGATTATGGGCTGATCTATCTGGCGAGGTGCGATCGCATTTTAACGTGAAAACTTTGGATTACAGTAATGCAGTTTCTTCTTCCAAGCAAAGTTCAATCACTTCTTTAATATTGCTCATTAACTCATCAATTATTTCTCCTTGACTATAACAAGCTTTTAATTGTGGAACTTCGCCTACATAATATCCATCTTCATCTCGTTCAATGATGACGTAGAATTCTCGCTTGTTGGTATTTAACATAGCCTTATTTCTCCCAAGCCGGATGAGAAAGCAAAGACGCAATTACTCTGACTCCTCGCAGTTGATTAGAAAGAGGTAAATGACCTTTGGGTGCGGTTAAATCCCAGGTAAATTCTTGAGGGTAACGTGTCCAGTTATTACCTTTTTTCCAACCAATTTTTACCCAAAGATTATCCCAATTTTTTCCTAAACCCAACCAGATTTCTCGTTGTACTGAAAAACCAAATTTACCTTCGGAGTGGACTAACCAAAGTTTGTTAATAGTTTGTAAGTCTGTAACTGGGAAATTATCTACTTCGGTAAAATAAAGCCACTTGCGTTTAACTGCTTCTGCACCCGCAATTTCACACATTTTTTGGATTGTCATGCGATCGCTAGCCTCAAAATCTTGAGTTGCTAGCAGATGTTGCAAAGGACTGTAATCAATACCGCACTCTGATTTTAGAGGCACAATACCTTGTGGGAAATGGGTTTGAAGAAAATCTTTAACTTGAGGTAAATCAGAGTTATACAACACTTGGTAAGCTTTACCATCAACCCAAGTAGCGGGAGTGTCGCGACGTTCCATTAAAAATTCCATCAGGACATCGAATCCACCATGACCAAGGTTAGCTAGCTGCGGGATCGTTTGTTGTTGGACTTGCAGAGACCCAGCAACTAATTGCCCGCGTAGGGATTCAATGTCAGAAGATGAGCCTGATACAATCATTGGGTCTGTCATGCCATTACTCAGAAAATGCGATCGGTGAACAAGCGATGAACTATAAAATTTTGTAGATGGGCAAGCATTAGTAGCGTAGAGTAGTTTACAGGAAATTGCGCCCAAAGCCTACTCATTATATACCTGCATTATCCTTAGATGTGTCAGTGGTTTTAGAACCCAGTGATCTGATAAACTCTCGCAAAATATCCGTTTTGGTTCTGCCTACAGCTTGACAGTGAGATTCCAACATTGCGAACTCTTGCTCAGTCACCCTGATAGTGATCTCTCTTTTATTCTTCATTGCTGGCTTTTTGCTGTATATTCCCACAGTATACCAATTATGCCTCTAGGCGGTAAGATAGCATCGAAAGGAGAGGATAAGGGATCGGGGATCGGGGATCGGGGATCGGGAAATAATTTGGTTCCTCGCCTTCAGTCGCTTATACTCTTCTCCAGAGGGGAAAAACTCTGCTTGTTGGCTTGCTCAATTACAAAGTACAGCAAAATATATGATTGCTGTTTGTTGTTTATTGTTTTGAATTAATTATCTAGCAACAAACAACGATCAACTACCAATTATTAACAAATATGGCGGCTGAAGTCGCTGCACCACAATCAGGAGTGTGTGAATGTACGAAAAAATTACTCCCCCCTCAACCGGAGCAAAAATTACTTTCAAAAATGGTGAACCAACTGTTCCTGACAATCCAATCATTCCCTTTATTCGAGGAGATGGTACTGGGATCGATATTTGGCCAGCAGCCCAAAAAGTGTTTGATGCTGCTGTAGATGTAGCATACAAAGGCAAACGAAAAATTAGCTGGTTCAAGGTATATGCTGGTGATGAAGCTTGCGAATTATACGGTACATATCAGTATTTACCCCAAGATACTTTGACAGCAATTCAGGAATACGGTGTTGCCATCAAAGGGCCTTTGACCACTCCTATCGGCGGTGGTATCCGCTCGCTGAATGTTGCTTTACGGCAAATTTTTGACCTTTATGCTTGCGTACGTCCTTGTCGGTACTACGCAGGTACGCCTTCTCCCCACAAAAGTCCCGAAAAACTTGATGTGATTGTTTATCGGGAAAATACCGAAGATATTTATTTGGGGATCGAGTGGAAACAAGGTAGTGAAATCGCTGATCGCCTCATTTCATACCTCAACAAAGAACTTATCCCCGCAACACCAGAACACGGCAAAAAACAAATTCCCCTGGACTCTGGAATTGGCATTAAACCAATCAGTAAAACAGGTTCCCAGCGCTTGGTAAGACGCGCGATCAAACACGCCCTGCAACTACCCAAACACAAACAAATGGTGACTTTGGTGCATAAGGGCAACATTATGAAGTACACCGAAGGTGCTTTCCGTGATTGGGGTTACGAACTCGCAACCAGTGAATTTCGCGTCAGTTGTATTACAGAACGGGAATCTTGGATTTTAAGCAATAAAGAGAAAAACCCCAACATCACCTCAGAAGAAAACGCCCGGATGGTTGATCCTGGTTTTGATGCTTTAACCGCAGAGAAAAAAGCTCAAATTGTCAAGGAAGTAGAAACAGTTCTTAACTCAATTTGGTCAACTCACGGTAACGGTAAATGGAAAGACAAGGTGATGGTCAATGACCGCATCGCTGATAGTATTTTCCAGCAAATCCAAACTCGGCCAGATGAGTATTCGATTCTGGCGACGATGAACTTGAATGGCGATTATTTGTCTGATGCAGCGGCCGCCATTGTTGGTGGGCTGGGAATGGGGCCAGGGGCAAATATTGGCGATGAATGCGCGGTTTTTGAAGCTACCCACGGCACAGCACCTAAACACGCTGGCTTGGATCGGATTAATCCTGGTTCAGTGATTTTGTCTGGTGTGATGATGCTGGAATATCTAGGATGGCAAGAAGCAGCAGACTTGATCAAAAAAGGTCTTGGAAATGCGATCGCAAACCGTCAAGTTACCTACGACTTAGCACGGTTAATGGAACCACCTGTTGAACCTTTGAAGTGTTCCGAATTTGCGGAAGCAATTATCAAACACTTTAGTTAGATATCAGCTTCAGTAGTGGACTGACACAGCATTAAGAGTAGGTTGGGTTGACGTAAGGAAACCCAACTTATTCTCACGATGTTGGGTTACTAGTTGTATATAAGTCTATTGACTACTAAAATTTGACGGTGGGCGATCGCTACTCCAAGCCCACCAGACACAACCACAGTGACAGTGGTAAAATTCTTGCCATTTGCGACGGTATTCCTCTGTAATTACGGGCGAACGGCGATTAATCCACACTTGTGTAGCTTCCAAACTGCTAGCATGGCATGTGGGACAGCAAAACTCACGAGCATGAATTGCTTTATTAGTCCATTCGGGTGGGATAGGAGCAAAAGCCTCTATAGTCATTAGTTATTGGTCATTGGTGATTGGTGATTGGTGATTGGTGATTGATCAAGAGTCAATAATCTTCAAAACTGGTATTTTAAAATCCAATAGCTTAGGTATTCTAAGCATATATCACAAAAATCATACAAGCTGATGATAGCTCACCAAAACAATGGGTCTGAAGCCTCGCCCTTAAGCGGGCGACTTTTTCTTAATCTTTAGCTTCCTAATCAATTCCCTAAGTACATCAGACTTTGTTCTCTTCATTGCTTTGCAACGTCATAATTTATGGAGCCAATTGCTGAGATTCGCCGTTTATATGATACTATGCCTGCTTCTGGTCGAATCATGACCAAAATTCTGAGTAAACCGGAGCAAGCAAAAGTAATTGATGTTTCCTTTCCTTTACCTTGGAACCGGGAACGACCAATATATATTAATTTTGATTTGTGGCGTCGGTTGACGAAACCACAACGAGATTTGATTTTATTGCGGACAGTTTGTTGGTTAACAGGGGTAAGGTGGTTTAAACCAGATATTTATCAAGGTATAGCCATAGCTGGGATCTTGGGCGCATTGGTAGAATTCTGGCAAACAGATCCGGTAGGTGTTGTTGTTGCTGGTGGGCTGACCAGTTTAGCAGTATATCGTATTACTGCTATCAATCATTCTCAACACTCAGAGTTAAATGCTGATGAAACTGCAATTAAAGTAGCACAGCGCCGTGGTTACTCAGAAGCTGAAGCCGCACAACATTTGTTGTCTGCGATTGAGACAGTTACAAAAATAGAAGGGCGTAATGTCCTAAATTTCCATGAATTAATTCGTTGTCAAAACTTGCGGGCGATCGCTGGTTTGTCTTCAGTGGGTGTACCAAATAAATTATGAATTATGAATTAGGAATTAGGAATTATGAATTACAGTGATAAAGCTTATACTCATAACCATTAATTGCTGGTAAAGTTTGGCTGTGCTTCACACAATTTTTGATTGCTTCTGGTTCAGCAGCACGAAAATTCACTAACCATAAGTCAAGGGGACGGGGTAGCTTGTCTAAGGTATCTTGGAGAGTATTAGAAGGATTAGTATGTTTGTCTTTATGAGCTAGAAGGAATTTTGCAGAGAGGGAAACAGAATCGTGAAACTTGAATTCTCTCGCAACTCCCATCATTTCACCAATTTGGACATGAGTTTTTTGGGTAGTCGCAATCAATATCGGCACTTTAGATGTATTTTGAATCAGTTCTATAAATAAATCTGGGCGGTAATATTTTTGATACCCTAAATTAAAAATAACTGTGATAGCACTGAGAAAGCCAATTACCCAGATAATTAGCACAGACATTTTTCCCGTTACTCCCCACCTCACTGTTTTCCCTGGAGGAATATTCCAACTAATTGCTAAACTAGCTCCTACTAAAACCACTACCGCAGGAAAGTAGACAAAATTATAACGAGCGCCTCTGGTGAGATCAATCCCAAGAAAATAAGTAAAGCAAAAGAATAAAGCGATCGCGCCTACAACTACACCAGCAAACATTTGTGTAATCATACGGCTTTGTGGTTTGTAAAGCTGAGTTTTAAAACCATTAACTAAAATTGGTACTACCCAAATCAAGAAGATAGCCATGACTAACCCAGAAACAATTACTACTGCTAGCTGCGGTGATTCCACTGGTAGTAAAACTATCATCGTAACCCAGGCTGCCATCGCTTGAAAAATTGGGCTAATCCAAGCAATACCAACGCGATCGCCCTGAATCCAATTTGTTAACTTATCACCATAGGCGTTATCTAAAAATGTTGGTATCCACACTATACCCGCTATCAAACTACCAACAGCAACAGCATAAATACGTCCCCAAGGAGGAGAAAAGAAGGAGAACTTGAGACACGGAGAGGGGAAGACGCGGAGAGGGGAAGACGCGGAGAGTATTTCATCTGTATTCCCCGCGTCCCCACGTCCCCCTATCCCCGCGTCCCCGCGTCCCCACGTCCCCGTGTCTGTTTGTCTCCACTGTTCCCAAGCGAGAAAAATTAGTACAACAGCTTCAGTAATTAAGGTGAGTGCAAAGAAATAGTGAGTTGCAACACCTAAAGCATTAATTCCTATCCAAGCAAATACTAACCAAAGAGGTAACTGATTACCTTTTTGGATATGGCGCGTGGTAACTACTAAGCAAGCCAGAGAAGCGATTACCCACAAAATAGCTAAAGTATAGTGACGAGCTTCTTGAGCCAAAAAAATGCCGTAGGGTGAAATAGCCATGATTGCAGCAGCTAAATGACTCACCAAACGGGAACGAAAAGCCAGCCAGCTTAAACCATAAATAGCAGGAATCGATATTGCTCCAAAAATAGCAGCAAGCGATCGCGCTCCCCATAATGAAACTAAACCCGCTTGTGTGGGAAATAACTTCACCCACAGGTGAGTTAGCACAAAGTATAAAGGTGGATGATTGCTTTCACTAAATAAGTGTGTCAGCACATCTTGAATTGTTGCACCTGGTTGGGGTTGTAGTGGTTGTAATAAAACATCAATTGCGATCGGTTGATTTAACGGTACTGGCAAAAAACTATTTCCCAGACTGAATACTAAAGTAGAGAATTCGTCTGTCCAAGGGGGTTTTGCTGTCAAATTGATTAAGCGCAAACCGACACCGATGAACAGCCAAACCAAGAGCAAACAAGGATGAAACCAACGGGGATATGGTGGAGCCGCCATCACATTGAATATTGAATATAAGTATCAGACGTGAGTTTTGAATTAAAGTTCAATTCAACATCCTACCCCGAATCGCTCAGAATGCCTCATCCCTCTGGAGGGTAGGAGTAAATGAACTATTCAGTATCACTTGGGCTATATTTATGCTTTTGTTGCAATGAATCCAACTTGGATCTGACTAAATCTGAAGTCTCCATATCCACGAATCATTTTGACTTTAAAACCAATTTTTCGGAGTTCTGTTGCAACTTCAGAAGCTTTATACAGCTGAACGTGATGAATTTCTTCACTTCGGTGATAAAAATTATCTACCTTACGGAAGATTGTCATTTTTCTAGTTAAGTGATTTGTGATCTTATCCTCTGTTTTTTCCAGCAAAATAGCCCAATCTTGTCCTTGAGAATAGGTTTTTTGGGGATTCATCCCTCTAACATATCCTGGTTCGGCAATATCGAAAATAAATACACCACCTGGTTTTAAGCTTGTGTATATGCGAGCAAATAGCTCTTGAATTTCTACTAAACCATGTTCATCAAATTGATAATTTAAGCATTCTCCAATTGAGGTGACAGCATCACATTTTGGTAGTGTAACTCTCAAAAAAGATGCTTTTTGGAAATTAGCCTTTGGCGCTTTTTTTCTAGCTAAGTCTATAAATGCATCAGATATATCTATTCCTAAAACATCATAACCAGCTTGAGTGAGTGCTTTTGCCCAAATGCCACTACCGCACCCTAGATCAACTACAAGACCGTTATTTATACCTTTTTGATGCAAAATTTCTAGTAAGCCTGGTGCAGATTGAGTTGAAAAAGCTCCGAAACCGACATCATGAATGTAAGCAAGATCCTCTTGATAACCTGTAAGCATGGATATATGACCAAGTACATACTACTTGTAATACATACTTGGTTGGTTGAATTCCAAAAATATTTATTTCACTTGAGTAACACGCCAACTGAGCTTGAGGTTCACCCAAAAATTCCAAATAGTCGCAATGGCGATCGCAATCAAGTTCGCAATATAGCGGTTACGAATCATGAAATTAAACACCAAGTTCAACACCACCACATTCAAAACCAAACCAGCCAAACAAATAATGTTGAATTTCAAAAACCGCTTCATGCGCTGACGCCATGAGTTCTGTTGCATCGCCACATCTGCAAAAGTCCAAGCATCATTCCACAAAAAATTATTAAAAATCGCAATCTCACCAGCGAGGATTTTACTGCGAGTTAAGGGCAATCCCAAGGTCGTTGGGTCGCTGAGTAAGTAAAGCACCGCCATATCTACAAATACTCCACTTAGTCCCACCAAACCAAAACGGACAAATCGACCAACAGGGAAATTTCGGCTTAATCTTCCGATGTGTCCAGTGGAAAGGCGTAGCCGCAATAAATGATGAATGTATTCTAGATATTGCTTCCAAGTAACTTTGCTCTCACCCTGTTTGCGTTCACAGAATACGTAACCAACTTCAGCGATCTGCTTAATTTGACCACGCCCGATCACCTCCAGCAATATTTTGTATCCTACCGGATTCAGAGTAACATTAGCTATACTCTGGCGACGTAAGAGAAAATAACCGCTCATTGGGTCTGAAACTCGACCAACTACGCTAGGTAAAATTACCAATCCTAACAATTGAGCGCCACGAGACAAAAAACGCCTTGTTAAACTCCAACTAGAGACTCCCCCACCATCTACATGACGACTAGCGACTGCTAAATCTACTCCCTGGACAATTGCATCTAGTAGTTGTAGCAGCACATGGGGCGGATGCTGTAAATCACCATCTATCACCCCTAGAATACTTCCTTTTGCTACTTGCCAACCCCGAATTATTGCTGAGGAAAGACCCCTTTCATGCTGACGCCGCATCACTTGCAATTGCGGGTATTGTTGCATTAAAGATTGTGCTACTTGCCATGTACCATCTAGACTATCATCGTCTACCACTATCAATTCGTAGTTTCCTGGGATACGCTCATCAAGTAATTGAGTTAATCTTTGGATGATTTTTTCGATATTGGCAGCTTCGTTGTAAGTTGGAATTACCAGCGAAAACCATATTAATTCTTGAGACGGTGATTCTGGTATCTGTAAGGTTCCTGATGGAACTGCTAACAATGAACTGGGTTGATTTATATTCATTAAGCAAAGTAGAGATTATCAAAAAGCAGCAATATTCGCATTTTGTGAGAGAGCTAATGTCGTTTATATTACTCCTTAGTTACTGTGTAAGATAGTTTATATTTTTTTAAATTTTAATATAACTCAGTGTATACAAATTTTATCAATAGTTATTACATATAAAGTTGTATGACTTATGCAGATGTCTTTTGTTTGTAGTAAGGACTTAAGTCCTTACTACAAACTTGTAATTTATTGATCCTGAATCCCCGTCCTTAAGGACGGGGACTCTTGCTAAGAACCAAAGCATTGGTATTGATTTAGGGATAAAAACTTTTGCTGTAATGTCAGATGGAACAAAAGCTGAAAGTCCTAGCTATTCAACATTAAACAGGAAAATTCGCCAACTTCAGAAAAAATTAGCACGCCAACCCAAAGAATCAAAACGTAGAAACTTAACTCGAATTAGAATCGCAAAACTGCATAACAAAATTGCCGATACTCGCAAAGACTTTCTACACAAACTATCGA
>NZ_JBHFLM010000041.1:0-65701 GCF_041928655.1 Pelatocladus sp. BLCC-F211
TGAATAAGTAAGCGCAACGCCTGTATCGCATCGGTAGCAGGTCTGAGCGTCTAGAGGCATCTTGACAATGCCCATTTGGATTCGGCTGTTGCTGAATCTGATGCGAGAATCTGCGTCTCTTCAGAGCGCAGAGTGTCAACAAGAGGTTTTCATTTTCCAGAATTTACACATTGAAAAAGCTTGGTAAGGCTGAAACAGCCCTGCTAATTCCCAGATTTGAGCTTGGGATAAGCAATACGTTTATGATGGAATTGTTGCCAAACTTCTACAAAAATTTCGGCAATTCTCGTCATTTCTTCCCGTGTTAGCCCTGAATCTACCAATTGCTTGTCTTTCCATCGAGCGCGGAGAATATTGTTAACCATCACCAAAGCTTGTTCACAACTAGCATCTTTGAGCGATCGCAATGCTGCTTCACAGGAATCTGCTAACATGACAATTCCTGTTTCCCGTGATTGAGGAATAGGCCCATCGTAGCGAAAGTCTGCCTCATCTACTGTCAAGCTCGGATCTTCTTTCGCCATCTGTTGAGCTTGATGATAGAAATAAGCTATTTGCATCGTGCCTTGATGTTCTGGAATAAAAGCTTGAATCGAGGAAGGTAAACTGTGTTTTTTTGCCATTGCCAAACCTTCACTGACATGCTTTTTAATGATGTCAGCACTATGCCAAGGGTCTTTGATTTCTGTATCATGCTTGTTTGGTCCCCCCATTTGATTTTCAATAAAGGATTGGGGGTCATGCATTTTACCAATATCATGATATAATGTACCAGCCCTAACTAATTCAATGTTGCATCCTAATTCTTTAGCAGCAGCCTCAGCCAAAGTAGATACAAATAGCGTATGCTGAAAAGTACCAGGAGCAACTGTTGCTAGTTTTTTTAATAAAGGACGGTTCGGACTTGCTAGTTCTGCCAAGCGAATCGGAGTCACTAAATCAAATAATTTTTCTAAATAAGGGCTTAACCCTAACGCCACAATACTCCAAGCTAAACCAGACAAGGCAAAAAACCCTGCTTCTTTGAGTACAACATAAAAAGAAGGACCAAAAGCTGCACCTAAGAAGATTTGAGCCAGTAGGTAAACACCACCTTCGGTGAAGGCGATCGCCACACTTAAAAGTGCTAATTCCTCACGCGATCGCAGTCGATGCGCCATACAACTGCCTAACAATCCCCCAGCCGCACCAGCGAACAGCGATACTTTACTGATTTCTAGGCTCATGCCTAATAATATCATCAGTAATCCTACCACTGTCACACCCGCAGTTGCACCATAAAAGCTACCCAGCAATAAACCCACACCACTCCAAGTGGTGTAAGGTGTACCCATGGTGAGTACTAAAGGTGTACTTAAAGTTAGTAACAATACCAACAGGCGATCGCTTTGTCGCCATCGATATTTAATCCTTCGTTCAACTAAAGTAAAAATTCCCACACCACCGCTGACAGTTCCCGCCAAATATAGCAATCCCCGCCAGTTAATTTCCCGACGCAGTAAATGGTAATGTTCTAGTATATCTAAATGCCAATTTGTAATGCGATCGCCTTTGCGGATAATGACTTCACCTTGCTCTACCGCTACAATTACAGGCTTGACTTCCGCAGCAGCCATTGCTGCTTGTAATTGGGTTTGTTCTTCATCTTGTTTGAGATTCGGTTCCAAAATATCCACCAGCAGTTTCTGAGCAAAAGATTCTGCTTGTTTTGGTACCAAGTTACGCACATGCAGATTGACTGCATTTTGTAAGATAGCAGGAGGTAGTCCTGGGGAGATACCTTGAGCTAAAATCCGCTCTGCACTCTGCTGAATCCCTTTTTGAGTTTTTACCCAGTCTTCATCAGATAAATTTAGAAACAAAGTTGTTTCGTAGGCAGTTTGAGGGTTTTCACTCAGCAGTTGTGATAACTTAATGGTGGCTTGGATGTAGCCTTGGCGTGCTTGAGAAACTTTATCTAAGAGTGAAACCAATTTCTGTGTAGAACTCTTCAGACGGTAAGCTTCTAATTCTGCCATTGCTTGTGTAAATTCTGCACTTTTGAACAGATCAATGGGTTTAACTTCCGGCTTGGAGTTAACGTTGAGTAAGGAAGGCTTTGACTCCGAGGAAGACAAGGTACGATCTGGATGTGATGGTGTGAAAACATTCTCAGCGTCTCCAACTCTTGGCGTATTGAGATTTTGATTTTGTTCTTTTGTTTTAATGAAAATGCTTTTAAGTTTTTGAGTTAATACTCCTGATTTTTTTTCATTGCTATGTTCTAAAGCTACTAGTAAGGCCTCCCATTCTGAGTCAGCACAGGAGCGCAGATAACGCTGACTAGAAATAGACAAAACAAAAGTATCAAAAAAAGGAAAAGAATCGGCAGCAGCTCGAATTTCATTACCTCTAGCCAGAAGTTTTTGTAATTTAAGCTTGATTTGTTGATTAATATTTTCATCAACCATCAACACTGGCACAAATGCTTTACTAACATCTTTGCGCCGTGCTTCTGTTTTGTTTGTATCCTCAATCAGGCTACTGTAGGGCGCTCGAATGGTCTCTGGTGCAGTACTGCCCATCTTTAATTGGGGTTGGTTGTATAACTTTTGCCCCATTACACCAGTAAGAGACACCACTGCAATTACGAAAACAACAGGAGCAGGTTTTCCAGATAGACAACCGGTAGTTGTCTTTGAGTGTGGCGCTCTTTGTTTGTTATATTTGCCTTTCACAGTTGATTTCGATAAATGTAAACGGTGTAGGGCTTTGGAAAGTCGCTTCCAGTGAATAAATCGCTGAGTCAACGATTGAAAAAAAGGCTGCGTTTTCATCGTTTCTGACCGCAGTTGCTTGCTTGATTAATTGTCTTGAGGAAAACACTTGAAGCCCGCTTGCCACAATTGCTACCTACAGAATCCGAATTGCATTTTAATGTTTTCCCTCTATATAGTATATTTTTTTACTAAAAGTTAATTTATTGTAATAGATAATTTTTATGGTTTATACTTCGCACGATAAGTAAGGTAGTCCCAATCAAAAAATTTCATCACCACTCATAAAAATCTCTTCCCCAATTTCCAATCCCTGAACGCGAGTGCGTCTCATGACGGAGAATCCCTGATCCCTGATCTTTATTTCAACTCAGAAGTGAGATTAACGTAGTCGAATGACGCGGGGAGCTGTGATCGCCTCTAGGGAAGCGTAACTTAGAGTTATAGGCCATTCTGCTCTCACTTCACCTTGGTTCAAAGTAGAATGATACACTCCTGACCAAGTAGCCACAAGTGTATCTGTTAATTTTACCATTTGGGGTAAGTCGGTTGTTTGCCATTGTGCCGGACTGTTTTTAGCAAGTAAAAACCGCCAACTGACAGGAATGCCTGTTGTAGCGTTATAGGCTCCTGATAAAGCAGCAGTAATTGTACTGAGATAAACCGAAGGCGAGTTAACTTTAGTAGCTCGTAAAACTGAAAGGCGAAAGTCTTCTAAACTACTAACAAAGCAATAAAAAGCAATTGCTAGGTCATAACTGAGCTTTTCTTCTGTACAGAACTCAGCTTGTATTATTTCTAATCCAGCTTGTTTTTCTAATAAATTGTGTAATTTCAATAAAATCTGTGGTACAGATGTGGGTGTTTCTTCCAAAAAGCCAATAATTTGCGGAATCAAGGTAGAAGAAGTAAGTTTTTCTCTGAAAGATTGAGCGATCGCATAGCCTACTGCGAGAGTCCAATCTTCTATAACTGGGTTACTATGCCAAATTTTGACTACATTTAGCAAATTTTGTCGCAGTTTGATATTGTGTTCATGAAAAAACAATATTACTGGTAGTGTGGACAAAATTACTTGTAGTGAAGCGTGTGTATTGTTTTCAACAATAATTCCCGATTCTTGCTGACGCCTACTCCAATCATCTAAATCGAATCTACCCAGTTCGATTAAACTTTCAGCACCCGTAATCATCATTTTTTGCCAATAGCTAGATGCAAACTTTTGCATCTGCCCGCCTTCCAAGGCTAAAATTTCCCCAATTAAAGCCCCTAGTATAGTGCCTCTAGTGCGGCTAGCAAGAGAATAACGCATAAGTTAATGGGAATAGGGGGATCGGGGACACGGGAAGGGGGACACGGGGAGCCACTGCGCCCTTGCGGGTTAAGAGCGTTGTAGCACGTGGCGTGGACAAGGGGGACAACTTCTCAGTTATCAGTTATCAGTTATCAGTGATCAAATTAAACTGGTAACTGGTAACTGGTAACTGGTAACTGTTAACTGATTCATGCCCAATGCCCAATGACAAATGACAATTGCCTAACAACTAACTGCTAACAAATATACTTTGTCTTAAAAAACACACTAATGCCTGTAATCCCAGGATATAACTTTGTGAGCCAAAACCGCTGATTTGACCAATGGCAATTGGGGCAATATAGGAGTGATGACGGAACTCCTCTCGTTTATAAATGTTGCTTAAATGTACTTCCACTGTAGGTAGATTTACAGCAGCGATCGCATCTCGCAATGCTACACTAGTGTGGGTGTAGGCTCCAGCATTAATCAAAATGCCTTGGTGTTTTCCCAAGGCATCATGAATTGCATCTACCAATACCCCTTCATGATTTGATTGCATGATAGATACTTTCACTGCCAGTTTTTGTCCTTCCGCTTCTAACTGGCGGTTAATTTCAGCCAAACTCAAGGAGCCATAAATACCAGGCTCTCGCTGTCCTAGCAGATTCAGGTTTGGACCATGCAACACTAGAACGTTTAAGGGGCTTAATTTCAATTCCTGCACTTTTGCCCTCTTAGCGACGGCGTGAGCGATCGTCTACAGGAATGGGAATTAGCTCCGGTTCTGGCTCTGCTTCTGGCCCTAAAAGGGCTTCAATTAGCTTACGTGCCAATTCCTTAACCTTTTCTAGCACCTTTTCAATATAGTCCATTGGACTGACCGCTCCTGAAATACTAACTCGATTTTTTCGGTTATCAGCTACGGAGAAACTTAGCTTTTTTGCACTCTGGCTTTCGATCAGACAATTTATATTCCCGTATTCCGGGTTTGAGCCACTTCTTAAAATTATAGTGTTATTTTCTCCGTTATTTTTTAGAGTATCACATCCTTCATCTAGACGGCTCATCTCTTGTGACATACTCCTACACTGAGCGCAAGCAGTACAGTGCAGGCTTCTCAAGCAATCCAGCGATAGGAATCCTATTTGATTTTTGTTGGTGTAGCCTGCGCTCTGCGCTTAAAAAACTCAGTACACGTTTATTTCTTGTTCCCTGTTAAGAGTTAAGAGTTCTCTCTCTACGAGTGATTCAGGAATCAAGTCAGATTCCTATATTTTGAGTACGAATCAGAACGTTCTTGAATTGAGTTAATGTTGGAAGCCCCAACTTGCTTCGCTGAAGTTGGGGTACTTCACCTATTGCATTTAGCTAGTTTTTTTGGCAGTTGTCGTTGACGATTTGGCTTTTGTTGATTTGCTACGAGAACTAGTTGTTGATTTAGTAGTTTTGCGAGTAGATTTGCTGCTCGATGCTTTAGTTGCTAGCAACTCTAATGCTGTATCCAGCGTGATATTTTCTGGTGATGTATCTTCTGGGAGACTGACATTAGTTTTACCGTGCTTGATGTAAGGCCCGTATGGTCCATCATAGATGTTCACAGGTTCGCTATCTTCTGGGTGAGTTCCCAATTCCCGTAAAGCCGTCTTAGATTTACTACTTGCGCTGCGTCCTTTTTTCGGTTCGGACAATAATTCTAATGCACGGTCAAAGGAAATTGTCAATACATTGTCACCGGCTTTTAGAGAGCGATAGTCTTTACCCTCCTTGGCATTATGCACGACATAAGGGCCAAAGCGTCCCAAGTTTGCTTGAATGGTTGCACCTGTTTCTGGATGTGTGCCTAGTGTCCGTGGTAGGGATAAAAGACCAACAGCAATATCTAAGGTGACATCTTCTGGCTTCACAGCCTTGGGTAGAGAAGCTTGTTTCGGTTTAGGATTTTCATCAGACTTGTCACCCAATTGCACGTAAGGGCCGTAGGGGCCTATGAGTAAATAAATGGGTTCACCTGTTTCGGGGTGACGTCCTACCTCGTCTGGTCCAGAGGTTTTTTGTCTGAGCAAGGTTTCGATCTTTTGGGGATCGAGATCAGCAGGAGTCAAGTCTCTAGGAATTGATGCTGTAACAACACCATCACCATTTTCAACTTCGATATAGGGACCAAATTTACCAATACGGATTTTGGCGTCTATATTTTCTAGTTCAACAGTTCTAGCTTCGTTAGCATCAATCTGGTCTTCTTTTTGCTTGACTAGTGTTTCTAGACCTTGATCTCCAAGATAAAATTTCTGCAAGTAGGGTAGCCAGTGAGCTTCGCCAGTAGCGATATCGTCTAGAGTTTGCTCCATTTTGGAGGTAAAACTAGGATCAACGACATCACAGAAGTATTTTTCTAGCAGTTCAGTCACAGCAAAAGCAGTGAAGCTGGGGATCAAGGCATTATTTGTCAGTTGGGCGTAACCTTTGTCGATAATGGTGCCAATAATACTGGCATAGGTACTAGGACGTCCAATGCCTTCGCTTTCTAAGGTTTTGACTAAAGTCGCTTCACTAAACCTGGCTGGGGGTTGGGTTTCGTGTTTGATTGTTTCTAAGTCTTGACAATCGGGATGCTCTCCAACTTTGAGGTCAGGCAAAATGATTTCTTGGTCTTCTAGTGCAGCTTCGGGATCATCAGATCCTTCGACGTAGGCGCGTAGGTAGCCGGGAAAATCGATGCGTTTACCAGAAGAACGAAATCCAGCATCTTCCACTTGCAATTGTACTGTGATTTGGGTTTGGCGAGAGTCAGCCATTTGGCAGGCGACGGTACGTTTCCAAATCAAATCGTAGAGTTTGAGTTCGCGATCGCTCAACCCTGTTTCTTGGGGGGTGCGGAAGGTGCTACCAGCCGGACGAATGGCTTCGTGGGCTTCTTGTGCGCCTTTTGATTTGGTGGTGTACTGTCGCGGTTGAGGACTAAGGTATTGTTTGCCGTATAGTTGTTCTACACAGCTACGGGCAGCTGCTATAGCCTGTTCCGACAAATGCACCGAGTCTGTACGCATGTAGGTAATATACCCCTGTTCGTACAAACTTTGAGCGACCCGCATTGTATCCCTTGCCGAAAGCCGCAATTTGCGGTTTGCTTCCTGCTGCAAAGTGGAAGTAGTAAACGGTGGTGCTGGTTTGCGCGATACTGGACGTTCTTCGATATCTGTAACTGTCCAAGTTTGATCACTCAGGCGTTGTTTGAGGGCTTCAGCTTCGGTTTGCTTGAGCAGCACGACTTTGCGATCGCCGACTATTTTCCCTGTGGTAGAGTCAAAATCGCTACCAGTTGCTAGTCTGGTTCCTGCCAAGGTGACAAGTACAGCAGTAAAGAACTGCTCTTTGCTCTTTTGTGTTGACGAGGGAGTCAAAGTAGCTTTCAAATCCCAGTATGTCGCTTGTTTGAAAGCACGGCGTTCCCGTTCTCGGTTCACCAGCAACCGCACTGCTACGGACTGTACACGACCCGCAGATAATCCCCAAGCAATTTTTTTCCACAGCAGAGGAGACAGGGTATAACCCACTAGTCGATCCAGAATTCGCCGTGTTTCTTGGGCGCGAACTAACTGCTCGTCTATACTGCGGCAGTTTTGCAGAGCTTTTTTGATGGCTTCTTGAGTAATTTCATGAAACACCATCCGCTTAGTTGGCACTTTCGGTTTAAGCAACTGGTACAAATGCCAACTAATGCTTTCACCTTCTCGGTCTTCATCTGTTGCCAATATCAGCTCAGATGCGTCTTTGAGAGCCTCTTTGAGCTGGGTGACAATTTTCTTTTTGTCCTTGGGAACGACATACAGTGGTTCAAAGTCGGCGTCTACATTAACCCCTAGCTGCGCCCATTTTTCCCCTTTGACATTGGCGGGAATTTCGCTAGCCGACTGGGGTAGGTCACGCACATGACCCATAGATGCTTCTACCCGATAGCTTTTTGGCAGGTAGTTGCGAATGGTACGAGCTTTGGTCGGAGATTCGACGATGACAAGAGTTGACATGGAAATTTAAAAAAAAGAATAGCTGCAAAGCTAAATAGTCACTAAACAGTCAAATTGAAATAATTGGGAGGTAAATGTCAAGATTATCAGTCACTAGAGGTATGTGATTTCATCCTCACACAAACTACTCGCAAAGTAATCCCCTAAAATTCCAGCGTCAGGCATTTGCCATGTCCGCAGGTAGTATTTCCCAAAGGGTGGGGTAATTACAACTGCGAATTTCCAGTTATTTCAATCTTTAACTTATCTGAGGCATATTTGGCGACTATTATTTTGAAAATTGCACTTTTTGGTCAATGGTCAATGGTCAATGCCCACTCCAAGTACACTACCCTACGGTAACGCCTGACAGCGAAAGAGAAACCCCAAGAGTCACGTCTACAAACTCGTTCCACCTCTCCACTTCACCCATTTCTCCATTTTTCCTACTCTTTTCTCTAGGTTGTGGCAAAATTAAATCAAATTTTATAAGAGTCTGTAATGCGGCCTGCGTATATTCAGTGGGAGAATAAAGACATGCAACCAATCCGTCAAGGCGATGTGATTTTACTGCCTGTACAGCACACCATACAGCAAATCGAAGGACAAAAGCTACCACATTTGACTTTAGCAGAAGGTGAAGTTACGGGACACAAACACCGTATCATTGAGGGACAGGCGGAATTATACGAAGAAAATGGTACTCTTTACCTGCGTGTCTATTCAGAAGAAGCAACACTTGCTCACGAAGAGCATAAGGAGATTTCTATCCCTAAAGGTACGTGGATGGTGCGAATTCAGCGAGAATATCAACCTCAAGGTTGGCGATATGTGGCAGATTGAAAAACATTTTTGACAAGTATATACCTGTTAGCAAAATTTTATATTGCTTGTGCTATGTTTTTTGGACTGAGACTGAAAAATTTAGCCTATCAGACAGGTAAAACTAGTTATAAAACCAAGCACAACTTACTATCTAATTATTTAATTCAGCAATTAAAATTTCCCGACGTTCATATATGTTTAGTCTGATTTAAATTACCCCGTGGCGGGACTATGCCCCGCCCTCATTTTGTCCTAGTTGCGTAAGTCCTGATTAATTTATTCTTTGGAAGTTGCTAATAGGATTAATCGTAAAAAATAATACATTTTGCTTTAAAAAACGACACAAAAGAGCAAATTTCGCCTTGCTGAAATCGAGTTTATGTTAAAATAAGCTCGGAGAACAAAGTTCGGCGGTGGTGTTCTTGTTTTTGTTGAAAACTGCAAGTGGCTCTCCGAATGAACGGCTCTGCATAACTGAATTCTGGAGAGATTAATGTCAATTTACGTAGGCAACCTATCCTACAACGTTAGCCAAGAAGAATTAAGCGACGTATTTTCAGAGTATGGCACTGTGACGCGAGTTCAACTTCCCACGGATCGGGAAACAGGTCGCTCACGAGGTTTTGGTTTCGTAGAAATGGAATCAGAAGAAGCAGAAACGGCTGCTATTAATGCCTTGGATGGTGCCGAATGGAAAGGTCGCGTAATGAAAGTTAATAAAGCCAGACCACGGGAGGAAAAAGGTGGGCGTTCCAACGGTAATAGCTGGGGAAAAGCTAACGCCGGTGGATACTCTCGACGCTATTAAGTTTTGAATGAACTTATCGAGAATTTGGGTCTAAAACCCCGTCCTTCGCTTGATGGCTTTACAGAGATATTTGGTACAAAATAGCTAGTCGCCTTAGGGCATTGGGAGACTCTAAACGGACGTGGAGAAACTGTAGACTACAAGCGTAGCAAGTTTCTGTGAAGCGTCAACTAATACTCGCTCGTTCAGGACGAGGGGGTATATCAAAACTATTCGCCAAGCGCAATATAATTACGCGAGAACAGCAGATTCTATCATACACTGAATCTGCTTATTATTTTGAAAATTTTTATTGGGTAGTGGTAAAAAACCAATAACTAACAAATAACAAACTTAAGCATAAATTAATTTGATGGTATTGATCCCGTAATACAGACATATTCGCAAAACTTTAGTTAAAAACACAATAGAATTAACACAGTTGATTCCTTAAATGTCTAATAGCCAAAACCTATACAGCTCATGGATTTTGCTAATGTTGCATCCCAGTTGAATGCTGGAACGATATTACCAGAGGGAATTGTCATCATCACCCTCTTGGGGGTTTTGATAGTGGACTTGATTTTGGGGCGCAGTTCTTCACGCTGGATTGGATATCTAGCGATCGCAGGTTTGCTTGCTTCCATAGTCGCCCTCTATTTTAAATGGGATAATGCCAATCCCCTATTCTTTGCTGGTGCTTTCAACGGCGATAACCTCAGTATTGTCTTTCGCGGGATTGTGGCTTTGTCCGCAGCAGTGACAATTTTGATGTCAATTCGTTACGTTGAGCAAAGTGGCACCCCTTTAGCGGAATTCATAGCGATTTTGCTGACAGCTACCTTGGGAGGAATGTTTTTATCAGGGGCCAATGAACTAGTGATGATTTTCATCTCACTAGAAACCTTGAGTATTTCCTCTTATTTGCTGACTGGTTATACCAAGCGCGATCCCCGTTCTAATGAAGCAGCACTGAAGTATTTGTTAATTGGTGCTGCGAGTACGGCAGTATTTTTATATGGCGTTTCTTTGCTGTATGGTTTGTCTGGTGGACAAACAGAACTTAGTGCGATCGCTAATGGTATCGCCACAGCTAACCTGTCTCAATCATTGGGTATAGTTATTGCCCTGGTATTTACCATTGCAGGTATTGGCTTTAAAATCTCCGCCGCACCCTTTCACCAGTGGACACCAGACGTTTATGAAGGCGCACCCACCCCTGTTATTGCCTTTTTGTCTGTCGGTTCCAAAGCGGCTGGTTTTGCCCTTGCGATTCGTTTGCTGACAAATGTTTTCCCTCTTGTCGCCGAAGAGTGGAAGTTTGTCTTCACCGCCTTAGCTGTGCTGAGTATGGTGTTGGGTAACGTCGTCGCCTTAGCACAAACCAGCATGAAACGGATGTTAGCTTATTCATCCATTGCTCAAGCAGGGTTTGTGATGATTGGCTTGATTGCTGACACCCAAGCCGGATACGCCAGCATGATATTTTATCTGTTGGTCTATCTGTTTATGAACCTGTGCGGCTTTACTTGTGTGATTCTCTTCTCTCTACGGACGGGAACTGACCAAATTGCTGAATACTCTGGTTTATATCAGAAAGATGCACTGTTGACTTTGGGATTAAGTATTTCCCTGTTGTCATTAGGTGGTATTCCGCCCTTGGCTGGCTTCTTTGGCAAGATTTACCTATTCTGGGCTGGTTGGCAAGCAGGTCTTTACTGGTTAGTTTTGTTGGGATTAATTACTAGTGTCGTCTCCATCTATTACTACATTCGCGTAGTGAAGATGATGGTGGTTAAAGAACCCCAAGAAATGTCCGACGCTGTGAAAAATTATCCCGAAATTCGTTGGAATTTGCCTGGGTTTAGACCTTTGCAAGTGGGTTTGATAACTACTTTGATCGCCACTACAATTGCTGGGATTTTGTCGAATCCATTATTTACCTTGGCTAACAATTCCGTCACCGATATTCCAACTTTGCAAGCTAAAACAGTTGCTAGTACACAAGTAAATGTGATTTCTACTGAACAAACCGAGGGGCTGTAGATTTAATTGCAAATACTTGCTCTGTTTAATATTTTGCAACAAGACGCCTGACATTTTTGTCAGGCGTTTTTGCGTATTTAAACCTCGTCCATCTTGAAAAGAGGAGTTTTTCAAAAAGGACATTATGTAGGTTGGGTGGAACGGAGTGTAACCCAACATTAACCAGACTATAATCAAAATGCTAAAAGCGATCGCTCGTTGAGCCTGGAAAACTTGAGAGCGATCGCTATTCAAAACACATCCCACAAACTGGGGAAGATTAAACTATGATATCAATCTCAAACTCAAAGTCAAATACTCATTTGTTAAGAGAAAGCAGTTAATTGATATTAGGTATTGTGAACTTAGCAAATTGCCACCAATGACTAATACCAAATTATATACGGGTAAGAGCCGCTATTTTAGTCAGCTTATCTGTATTCAATCCCTTTAGTTCATCGAGATGTAGCCAACCTTCTTTGACCAATCTCGCAAACACAAAGATGAGAACTGAATATCTGTAGTCGTACTTGCCATCTATCTCGTGTCTCCTTGCACTCAAGAAATTGTGTAATTGCCATATATGATCAAGCTGTGCGATCGCACTTGCTTTTTCGCGAACTTCCTTGATCAAAGTATCGATTTCTCGCTCATAAGCTCTCTCGAAGGCTTTTTGAGCTACTTCTTTCTCAGTCTTAGACCACTCAGCGTCACTCACTTGCTTGATTAACCCTAAAATCTATGCAGTTATTTTTTATATCAACTTGTGCCATCTACCTCAAATAACGGAGCGCTCTGTGTTAAGAGCGCTCACGTAATTAGTCAGGCTTACTTACACTGAGCTTTCTCTAGCGAACTAAATTCAAAAGTTCTTTGGGAGAAGCCAGTAAATCAATTGCTACAAAGAAAATCTTGCCTTTAGGATTGAGCAAAAATCGCCAAGCCATATTCATTCCCACAGCAGCGCCAAACCACGGAGTTTGTACTTTACCAGTGACTTTCACCTGGGTATAGCCATCTTCTGCTGGTTCCGCAACGCCTCGCTCCGGCATTAATTTGAGGTTTTGACATTCCTCATTAAAAAATCGAAGAATTGCATCTCTGCCAACAATTGGTTTTTGGAAAGGAGGTTGCAGAGCAGCATCAGGCGCGAACAGATCAATCAAAGCTCCAAAGTCATTGGCATTCAAATTATCCATGTAACTCAGCACCGTTGGATTGTCAATTCCTTCAATGGTGACTTGAGTTCGCTGTGATACTTCTTTGGGAGCAACGACAGGTTCAGTAACTTTGCTATAGTCACCCAACTTGCTTGGATCAAACCCCATATCTACCACAGCACTGCGTAAGACTGTAATTTGTTGACCCTGATCCAGTTCTCTAACTGCTTGCAGCACTGCTGAAGCATTAGCAGAAAGCTGATAGCCTGCTGGGATTGGAGCAACGATACCCTGATCCATCCATTGCCCAAGTTGATACCAAAATCCTAGCTTGATGTTTGCAGACCAGGTAGCGTAAGTACGGCAAATCGGTGTATCAGCATGGTTTGCTAGGTCACACATAACCTGCGTTTGCTCAGAGAAAGTCATTTGCCGAATTTGATTCAAAGTTCCTTCTGCAAACTGCATACTAGCAGCCCCTGGAGCAGCAATCGTGATTGTTTTACCCATCTCAAGATAAGCAAACCAAGTCCATGCTAGTTGGTCTTCAGCACTAAGCTGATTGAATCTAGCGATCGTGGCTGGTACTGCATCAGCAGATAGAGTTTTTGGGAAAATACCACGAGCTGAGTCAATAGTAAACGGCATAAAAAAATTTACCTTACTAGGTTTGCAACTGGCAAAAAGATAACAAGGAGAGCATTTGGGCAATGTAACTTAGTCTCTCAATTATTAAGGTATCATAAAATATTACAAAAATTAATAAAAAGTAACTTATCTTTCACCAATTCCGCGCAGTGGTAGCACAGATGAAAGCTTGTTACCACGCTTTTGCAACGAGCCAAGGAACTAGTACTGGACTACTGGTTTTGTAGTAAGCGGCTCCAGCCCTTAAAGTAGCTATAGCGATCGCTCAAAGTAAGAAATTCATAACAACTATTGCAGCCAAAAAGTGTATAAATGTGAATTAACTACTAGACCAGCTGCTTAACAAACTGTTCTAGATTTTATGCGAGGTAGATAATGCATACACAAGCTCATCCTTCGGTTTGGCAAAAGACAGCCCAGGTGACTTTATCTCAGCCTGTGCAAGCAACACTGTACGTTTCACTCTGCGCTTTGACACTCTGGACTGTTTACTTCAGTACTCTGAGCGCAGTTCACAATCGCGCCCACTCTCTGCGTCACCACACTTTGATGGTAAGTTGCCACTAAACATCTATTTAGAGATCGCCTTGCAATAAATAAACTCAGGGTGAAAATGTCAAAATTTAAGTTTTCTGCACTCATCAGTTTTGCTTGTCTGATGAGTGTGGTTTTATATAGTTTGATTGGTTTCTCGCAGTCGCCTCAGCCAACTATACGACTGACAACAGAACCACCTGTTAATCAGATATCACCTTTTGAAGCTGAAGCCACCTCACCGCAATCACCTGTAAAGCTGAAACTGCAAGCAGTCGATGGCGCAGGTAAACCTTTAGAAAATGCCAAGATAAACCTGAAGATTTTAACTCCATCCAAAAATCCCTGGTTCACGACAGATTTTCCCATTGTAGAAGGTACAAAGCTTCTGGAGATGACTGCCAACGCCCCGAAAGGTGAACTGCAATGGCAGCAAATGTTACCCATCCGAGGTAAGTATCACTTCCAGGTTAATGTTACTCCTGATGTGGCAAATGCTTTCAACCCGATTGAACAAACTTTGACATTATCAGTACCGGAAAATTGGGTGAAGTTTCGCAATTTCGGTATTTTGGCTGTAATTTTATTGGTTGTCGGATTTGGTGGCGGCTGGGTGATTGGAGGACAGCAAAATATTCAACCAGGAGAAATTGCACCTGAACGAGTACGATTATTGTTGAGTGGGGCAATGATAGTGGCAATAATTGCCATGTTAGTCATTAACCTAAGTCCAAAAGTTGCCCATTCTCATACGGTCCAGCATACACTTAGCATAAATGACTCTGGGGTAGTAGAGCAAGGTGGTTTGCAGGCTCAAATTTTGGGAGATAAGAGTGCAAGTGTGGGACAAACTGCCACATTAGGAGTGAAAGTCATTGACCAAAAAACTAATCAGCCTGTCAAGGATATACTTTTAAACATCAAAACGACCCAACTAGAAGATGGATGGGCTGCTTTTGTCTACAAAGGTATTCCAGATGCTACAGGTCAGTTTACATGGCAGCAACAGTTTTTTGATGGCGCGCCTCATAAAGTAGAAATAGAAGTTTCTCCCTTGGCGAATGCAATCAGTCAATTTTCCCCTTTACGACTAGAAAGAGAAATCGAAGTAGAGGGAATTGCACCACCTCTAACAACTCGATTCATTGCTTTAGGTTATATGACTTTAATTGTCATAATTGGTTTATTCATTGGATTAGGACTACGCCGAAATTTGGCAACCCAAAACTGATGGTCTAATTATAGATATTTTGTAATAAATAGAGATGCTGCTTTGCAACATCTCTATTTGTTTATATATGCCTTCTTTAATTATGCGATCGCATTCACAAATACATAAAAATTTTAATAAACCACAGGTGCTTGACCACGCAAAGCACGTAGAGCATTCATACAATAAGGACAATCGCAACCAAATGTAGCGAGTGCAGCATCACTTTCCTCTTCAGTAAAGTTGAGCATTGCTACTTTATCGTTGGAAAAATTGACTGCGTTGAATTTAGATGCAGTAGAATAACGGGGATCTACTTTGGAAGCCCGTATACACACAAAGCGATCATAACTAACGTGAGGATGTCTGATGCAGGCTTCTCCGTCTTGAAGACGAATTACTGGTGAAGCCGCATGAGCAGGATTTACTATTCCGATTACAGATAATAAAGAAGTGAAAATGGTAGGACTTGCAAGCAAAGCTAATGCTAATTTCTTATTCATGACCTTTCCAAAAAAATCAAGTTTCTCAACGCTAGCAACTCTGAAATTAAGTTTCCAGCGTTAACCAAGATAATAATCAAAGATAGCAGTAAAATCTATAATTTATGCAACTTTTATTTTTTATGATATAAAAAATAAACAATATTTTCGATACAAAAGTTCACGTAATTTTTGCCCAAAATCAGGGTATTAAAATCTATTCCCTAATTCCCCTTCTCCCTTCGCTCCTAATCCCCAAAGTGGGTAGCGAGTTCCCCTGAGAGAACTCTATCTTCCCTTATCCCTATTCCCCATTTTTAAGAGAATAAACAGTTGCTGTTTTTACTAACTAGCTAAATAGCAACTAAGTTTATTCTGATGTCTTCGGAGAGTATTCAGAGCTTTTTGTTCTAATTGGCGCACCCTTTCTCGACTCATTCCAATCCGTTCACCAACTGCTGCTAATGAGAGTTCATTTCCATCAATTAAACCAAAGCGTAAAGTCAATATTTCCTGTTGTTGAGGAGGTAATTTAGATAACAGGTTTTGAATATCTTGATTCAGAGATTTTTGAATTGTGTAGTTTTCAGGAGATAAACCATCATCTTCTAACATCTCCTGTAATTCTGTATCTAATTCCGTCCCAACTCGCATTTCTAAAGAAACGGGTTGACGTGCAGAAAGCCAGTGTTGTCTAATTTCATCAGGTTCTAAATCAAGTACTTGAGCAATTTCTGCTGTGCTGGGGGTACGCCCTAATTTCTGTGATAATTCTCGTTGAGTAGATTTAATTTTGTTTAGTTTTTCGGTGATGTGAATGGGTAAGCGAATTGTACGTCCTTGTTGTGCGATCGCTCGTGTCATAGCTTGGCGAATCCACCAATAAGCATAAGTCGAAAATTTGTAGCCCTTTGTTGGATCAAATTTCTCAATTCCTCGTTCTAGTCCTAAAGTACCTTCTTGAATTAAATCTAACAAATCTAAATTACGTTTTTGGTATTTTTTAGCAATAGAAACGACTAATCGCAAATTAGATACTAGCATTTTCTGCTTGGCTTGCTGCCCTTTATTTAACAAATAAAGCAATTGTTCTTCACTCATTTTGAGACTATTTGCCCACTCTTGTAGTGTGGGTTCACGCTTTAATTCCAATGCCAATTTATCTTGTACAGCTAATATAGCTATCATCTGCTGTACTTGTTTAGATAAAAAAATCTCTTGTTCATAATTCAATAGAGGAATACGCCCAATTTCATGAAGATAAGTACGCACCATATCAAACTGAGATGTAGAGTTTTTAGTTTTAATATGGGCTTCTTTCTTTAGAGGTATCGTATTGTTCATAAATTGTTGTAGAAACTAAAACTCAATAATTGGAAGTAATGTTGTGCATCAAACTTTTTTCTGCCAGAGTACTAGTTAGGTTTGTAGTAAGGACTTTAGTCCTTTCTTGAGGACTAAAGTCCTTACTACGAACTCTTTTAGCCTGTCAAAATCTTTGTGGCGGAGTACTAGTAGTACTGTCAGATGTGAACTCAAGATAATATTTGATGCTCATTGAGTATATAAACACCAGCTTGAGGTGAATATGTTTAACTTAAAACCCTAATGTTTCACAGATGTGTCAAACTATTGAAGAATAGATGTCAACAAATTTTAAATATAATCAAATAAAAAATCAGACGAGGACGAAACCTCCATCTGAAAAAATATGGTATATTATAAAACTAAGTATAAATGGTATTAGCTAGAAAGCTCCTACTCTACCAACAAGAATATAGAAAGTTTTGGCGATTAAAAATAAGTCATATAAGGGATGCCATTTTTTTTGGTATTGCAAGTCTAGATCGACAATTTGCTCAAAGTCTTTTATATGGGAACGACCACTAGTTTGCCATTCACCAGTTAAACCAGGTTTAACATTTAAACGTTGCCAATGACGTTGATTGTAATGTGCTACTTCGTCATTTGTGGGTGGACGTGTTCCGACTAAACTCATTTCACCGACTAGGACATTCCAAAATTGTGGTAGTTCGTCTAAGCTGGTGCTTCGTAATATCCGCCCAACCTTGGTGACTCGGAAGTCATTCTTATTTTTAAATATAAGTCCGTTAGCTTCGTTTTTAACTAAGTACTTTAATTGTTCAGCCTCAGAAAGCATTGAGCGGAATTTACGAATATAAAACGGACGTCCGTGTAATCCGTAACGTTTTTGTGTGAAAAAAATCGGGCCAGGACTGTCTATTTTAATGGCGATCGCAATCGGTATAAATACGAGTGCTAGTATAAATAATCCAATTATGCTACCCAGAATATCTAAGCAACGCTTAAATTTAGACTTTACTGAGAGATGAGGATAAAATGATAAGTCCCATGTGTTAGAGGTTGCACCTTCAACAACGGTTGTAAATGGTATTTCGTACATTGTCAAGCCGAGTGTTGAGTGAAAAACGTGTTTTTATGTATCTTATATTTCGACTATAGACTCAGCTTTCTTCTAATTATTCAACCACAACCGTATATTCACTGAATCTTCATTTAGTTGATCAGGATCATCATTTTTTATAAATTTCACATAAAGCACGTTTAATATATCTTATGGACGATGAAAAATCATTTTGGGTGTGGATATTACAAGTAGTTGTGTTAGAATTTGCTATCAAATGATTGTAATTATTGACACATTGAATTATTGCCTGTTACATAAAAGTATCAGCTTAGAATCTTCCACTAAAATATTAGTCTCAAGGTTAGAGAAAGAGGATTTTGCTTTGTATAAAAGGCAAATTAAATACTAAAAACGTGCAGTAAATCTGACGTTGGTTTTCTCTATCACAATCAAAAATGAGACTCCGTGGTGGATAAAAATGACACTTTACTTTTTGGGAGTGTCGAGTTGAAAATTTGTACTTCTGGGGCGTAACTTATCTTAATCGAAGTCTGGAAAAATCCCAGATTAATATGAAAGTGGCAATAGCTGCTTGCATTCAACTTATTTAAAAATTAAGCAACAAGAAATTTACTGTAATGCGATCTCAAGATTGAGGAGCGGGATAAATGGTTATAGCAGGGGCGGAAATAAAAGTAGGTCGCTTAGAATCAATTGTTGAGCAAATTGGGGAAGCTGTACTCGCTACTACAGAAACTATCGAGCGTTTAGCTCAAAGAGTGGATAATCTCAGCACCCAAGTTGAAGAACAAGGAAAACAGTTGCAGCAGCAGGGTTATCAAATCTTAGCTTTATGTGATGCAGTGCAAACTCTGGCTGAAACACAGGATGATTCGCTGCAAAGAATATCCCAGTTGACAAACAATCTCGACCGTCTGATGCAACTCATTGAAGCACCAGAAGATTCTTGAAGAGTGATCAGTGAACAGTGATTAGTTGACAGTTATTAAATTGATAGCTTATCAGTGATCACTGATCACTGATTTATACTTTTAACTGGGTAACTGCTATTTTACCTGAAAAGCAAACATCAACATCACTCCCAGGAATACGATCGCGCTGTTGATAGACGCCAGCATAATGAAACTCATCACCTTCTATACGGTAGTTAATCGGTAATGGTTTAGTACAAGGGTGACAAAATACAACTTCTGGATCGGGTTCTCCTGGTAAAAGATGGGGTAAATTCACATTCCAAAAATTTCCCGGTTCCAAAGGACGGTTGAGTAAATCAGCTAAAACATTCGCTGTCCACCGTGCTGCTAGATCCCAATCAACAGTGAGTTTACGTTTATGATAGTGAGAGACTGCAATCCCAGGAATACCATGCATTGCTGCTTCCCGTACCGCCGCAACAGTACCAGAAATATAAGCATCTACCCCTAAATTACCACCGGCGTTGATCCCAGAGATGACAAATTTGACATGCTCACAGATATGTGATATTGCTATTCTCACGCAATCAGCTGGAGTTCCGGCGATCGCATACTCATGATCTGAGCGATGGTGAACGTGTATCGGTTTAGTTGTGGTGACTTGATGACCACAGCCAGAGAGATGATCTCTAGGAGCAGCTATGATTACTGATAAAGGAGTACTGGGTGCTGGGTGTTTGCCATTCAACAGTTCCAAACTGCTAATACCAAGTTTGTTTACAGCTTTCTGGAGTGCTTGAATACCTGGGGCGTCAATACCATCATCATTAGTGAGAATTAAGGTCATAATATTTTGGCAATATCCAACTTTTTGATTTTCTCCTTTTTAGCTCTCTAGTTGTAGAGACGCGATATATCGCGTCTCTACAAAGTTTAAATGTTAATCGATTTGTCTTATCCAAGCAGTATTGATTAGTAATGGCGATCGCATTGCAATACTTCTCGGTGAAGAATTTTTCGACATTGTTTTGGTCTGTAGAGACGTTGCACTGCAACGTCTCTACACTGCAACGTCTCCAAACAATATTTTTGATATTGGATATTTTATTGTCAAAAAATGATTGAGTCGGACCACTGTTCGATTTTGCAATCTACCAAGCCTATCAGTTATCAGTTATCAGTTATCAGTCTATTGATTGGTGGTTAATTTTTGTTTTTTTGAGGATTGAGAACAGAATTTTTCCTATTTCATCTGCATCCTGATAAATGCTATCAAACGCTTTTTGCTCAATGTATTCTGTATCTTTTAACAAAGAAAGGCAATATATATTTCGTTTCCAAGCATTCTTTATAAGCAATAGAAATTTTGGCGGAAAAATCTGCTTGAGATATTGCTCCATTAGCTTCAGCAATATTGGCTCCGATTGATGTTCCGCTTCTGATTAATTGCTTCGATAAAATATATTCTTTCTTCTCTTCGGAAATATATTTGTAGGCGTTTACAATCCGAATGGCAAATTTATATGCTTTCTCATAAACTAAACTATTCATGATTGACTGATAACTGATAACTGATAACTGAATTCCTGCCCCATCTTCAATTTCTCAAACAAGTGAGAAAACTGATTAGAAATGGTGTATGATAATGTGTAGAGAAAGACACCCAATTTTTTGAAAAAATATTTGATCGCGCTTCGCGCGGGAAGAAGAGAAAAGAATAAGAAGTGTAAAGGGCAAGAGCGCGAGAGTGTCAAGTGCTAGTAAGTCCTCGGCGCAACACCGCACACAACCCGAAAACCGACGCTGTAGGGATCGAAGTCTGGGTTGCCGTAGTAGCGGTTGGCAGAACGACAGAATCCAGGAACTTAGCTCCAAGAACCACCACGCAGCAGCCGATAACTTCCACTACCTTCTAACCACGCACTACAGTCTGTCGGCGCTCCATCGTAATTATTATGATATTTATCTAGACACCACTCCCATATATTACCACACATATCGTATAAACCAAAAGAGTTAGGAGGAAATATTCCTACGTCTGTTGTTTGTTGGCGATATTCACCTTTTGGTGCAGAAGCGTAAGTATAATTTCCGTTATAGTTTGCTAAATCAGTGGTAATCGTTTCACCAAAATAAAAAGGTGTAGTAGTTCCTGCACGAGCTGCATATTCCCATTCTGCTTCACTTGGCAGTCTATAAGTCCGTCCTGTTTTCTGACTTAAGCGTTCGCAGAATTCTACAGCATTATGCCAAGATACTGTTTCTACAGGTCGTCTTTCCCCTTTGAACCTAGAAGGGTTACTACCTATAATTGCCTGATATTGTGCTTGGGTAACTACATACTTACCCATAAAGAAACTAGGAACTGTAACCTCATGCTGTGGCCCTTCATTGTTTCTTCTTCCCTCTTCCCCTTCCGGTGAACCCATGAGAAATTTACCACCTGGTATCTGCACCATTTCCAAGGTGACACCATTTCCCAAGTCTTCAACAAAGTATTTTGCTTCGCAGTGACGACGGTTGGTAATGTTTCCTCGTGCATCGACGGTGACAGTTTCAAATTGGAAGGTTTGTAGAGTTATACCTTGTGGTGATGGTGCTGGTGAGAAATCGGATTTCTTTACGAGTTGGGAAATAGGAATTTCTACAACTTGAGGTGAGCTAGATTTGCTTGAAGTAGCACTGGGTTGAGAAGACAATAAAGCGTCAATTTCATTGAGTTCATTACTGAGCTTATCCAGCCTAGCGACTTCTTCTTGAAGTTGCTGTTCTAACTGAAATTTTACTGTCACACTAGTTTCAATCGCTAAAGCTTTCCTGATTTGTTGTATTTTCTGACTGCGAAGATTCCACTCTTGTTGTACTCCGTCTCGTTTTTGTTGTAATCGGCGCTGTTGTTCAATGCTTAAGCTTTGGGGTGGGTGCTGAACTGGTTGCGGATTTGGTGGATTAGACAAATCGGGAAATGAAGTGTTTCGCAATCGTTCAATTCTTTGGATTGCTCTAATTGCATCCATATCTACACCCGCAGCTAGCACCCGAATCCACAGTTGCTCTGCTAAATCTAAATTTCTTTCCTCAGTTTCTGCATGATAAGCATCTATTTTCAACGTAGCGATTTCAGCGAGACTTGCATATCGTGGTATAAGAATCAGATGAGATTTATTTACAGGTTCAGCGATAATACAAGGTGTTTGCCTTTTATTTTTATGCTGACGAACAACTTCAGGCACACGAAAACTGAGATACTGGTTTAACCGTTCAACAGTGGCACATTTACCCTGAATTCCTAATCCTTCCAGAAGCGCATAGGTAAAAGCACCTTGTTGTAAAGCTTCAATTTCATAAGAATATTCTTGGGGACTACAGGAAAAAATGCTGATTACTCCTTGTTGACGCGCTTGTTCAGCCGTTTGTCGTCCAATTCCTTCACCTGCACGAGTCCCAAGACTGCGACAAGCATCTAAAATCATCACTATATTATCAGCACCACAGCGACGCAGGCGTTCAGTGACAAAGTTAATCGGAATCGCCGTATTTTCAATATCCTCTGGGTCGCCATCACAAGGCATGAGATAATCGCGGTCAGTGTGGCGTATACCGTGACCACTAAAGAAAAACCAAAGATTATCCCCTGCTCCCATAAAAGGCTGTTCAAATAGCTGGCGCAAGAGTCGCAGTAAATTTGTGCGGTTGGGGCGAGTTGATTTTCCATTAATATCAGGGGAATCATCCGAGAAGAAGAATATTCTCTCACATCCTGCCTCGTTACGCAGAAATTCCTGCATTAATTGTGCATCCCGCTTGGCATAATTTAGGGGTTGCAGGTACTCGTATTGATTAATACCAATAGTTATTGCCCAATTTTTCGCCATCTCATACCAATTTAATTAGGGGTTGCAACATATCATTGGTTTGAGACGCGATGAATCGGTTTAAGTTTAAGACGCGATTTATCGCGTCTCTACAATATGTATGTGTATGGTTTGTCATGTTCGTTTTTCAAATTGGTATCACTTTAGTTCTTGGCGCTTGAATGTCAGTTTGATTGCTCCTTTTGCAGCAGCTTTCGCACCACTACCAATTAACTTTACTTGCCCTTCTCCCGTAATTTCTACCGATAACTCGATTTCATCCAACTGCATCCCAGAATTAACTTTTGCTTGCTGTTCCGCATGGCTAAATAAGCGTCCCACGATTTGGAGAAAATTGGTCATTTCTTGCTCTAATTTTTGAGCGCTAACTTTAACCGTATCTCCTACACCCTTACTACCAGTCGCTTCCCTGATCTCATCTCTCCAGTCGTCTCCTCTACCAATCACACCTCTAGTACCATCAGGAATAGAGATTTGAGGAGTTTCATCGGTGACAATCAAAATAGTATCTGAAGGTGTTTCTGGCATAATGCGTTAAGTATATAGATAAAATTACTCCATAAATTATATATACAACGGTATAAATGATGATTCCAATAAAATGCTAGTGGTTTATAGATCCCCGACTTTTTAAAAAAGTTGTAGGGTGTGTTAGGCGCATCTTTATAATTTCATTTTTCACGAAAAATTATGATGTCAGCGCCTAACGCACCATGTGATGGCGGTGCGTTAGGCTGAAGCCATAACGCACCCTACCTTAAAGGCTTTGTAAAAAGAGTAAAATTAATGATCCGACCGCGCAAAATCTTTGGTCAACATTGGCTCAAGAGTGAAAAAGCACTCGCAGAAATTGTTCAAGCTGCAAAATTAAAACAAGATGACCGGATTCTCGAAATTGGCCCTGGTACTGGCATTTTAACTCGTCGTTTATTACCCTTAGTCGAATCTTTAGTTGCAGTCGAAATTGACCGCGATTTGTGTGAAAATTTAGCTAAAGGATTGGGTAAGCGCGAAAATTTTTTGCTTTTACAAGGGGATTTTTTAGAGTTGGATGTCCCATCTTTACTAGAAGGGTTTCCAGCTTTTCAAAACCCGAATAAAGTTGTGGCAAATATTCCCTACAATATCACTGGGCCGATTATCGAAAAACTCTTGGGGACAATTGCTAATCCCAATCCAAAACCTTATGATGCTATAGTTTTGCTGATTCAAAAAGAAGTAGCAGACAGAGTCGTAGCTAAACCAGGTTCCAAAGCCTGTGGAGCGTTAACAGTGCGGGTACAATATTTAGCCGAGTGTGAGTTAATTAGTATTGTGCCAGCCAAAGCATTTTATCCACCACCGAAAGTAGACTCTGCGGTAGTGCGATTGATTCCCCGCAAAATCGAACCAGCAGCCGATGACCCGCGCAAACTAGATACTTTGGTAAAATTAGGCTTCGGAGCCAAGCGGAAAATGCTACGCAATAATTTGCAATCAATTGTAGAACGCGATCGCTTGACCGAATTACTGGAACAATTAGAAATAAATCCTCAAGTTCGTGCTGAAGAACTCAGTATTGGACAATGGGTTGCCTTAAGTAATCAGTTAGGGGTTAATGGTTAGTGGATAGAGACGCGATTATACTCTTACCTTGAAGCCGCTCTGACGAGCGTCTACGCGTCTGTACAATGCGTGATGTTCCTCGCGTCTGTACAATTAATGGTCAATTGTCATAACTTCCTTGTCCCCCATGTCTCCCTTGTTCCCGCTCCCCGATCCCCAATCCCCGATCCCCGACCCCCTATCCCCAAAAATGCGTAGCTATACTCTCATCGCTCCTGCCAAAATTAATTTATATCTGGAAATCATTGGCGATCGCCCTGATGGTTATCACGAGTTAGCAATGATACTGCAAAGTATTGGTCTTGCTGACCAAATTGATCTCCGTGCAGGCAGTACAGAAGCCATTCGCGTTCGCTGCGACCATCCGCAAGTACCGACAGATAAAAGTAATTTAGCATACCGTGCGGCTGAACTGATGGCAACGGAATTTCCTGATGCTTATGCTAAGTATGGTGGTGTAGATATTACAATTACCAAACGCATTCCCGTTGCTGCTGGGTTAGCTGGAGGTTCGACAAATGCAGCAGCAGTGTTAGTCGGTATAGACTTGTTGTGGAATTTGGGACTCACGCAGTCGGAATTAGAAGAATTGGGAGCGATTTTAGGTTCCGATGTACCATTTTGTGTAGGTGGTGGTACTGCGATCGCCACAGGTAGAGGTGAACAACTTTCTGCTCTAGCTGGTTTAAACAATATATATATAGTATTGGCAAAGTACCGTAGTTTAGAAGTATCGACCGCTTGGGCATATAAAACCTACCGTACTTCATTTGGTAGTTCGTATATCAAAGATAAAGCAAATTTGACAGCGCGGGCTGAGGCTGTGCATTCTGGAGGAATGGTGAAAGCGATTTTGCATCAAGATGTCAAAGAAATAGCCGACAAACTCCACAATGATTTAGAAAAAATAGTATTACCAGCTTATTCACAAGTTTTGCAACTGCGTGAAATCTTTGCAACTCAAGAAGGGGTTTTAGGAACAATGATGTCTGGTTCTGGTCCGAGTGTGTTTGCACTGTGCGAGTCAAAGCAGCAAGCACAACAAGTTCAGCAGCGTGTCAGGGAAGCAATACCTGACGAAGATTTAGAATTATTTGTAACTGAGTTTATTACTCACGGTATTAAAATAGCACCTTATACCAATTTAATATGAAGTTGAATAATAAAGAACCCCACCCCAATTCTCGCGTTCCCCTCGAATTTCCCCTCCCCGATTTCGGGGAGGGGATTAAGGGGTGGGGTAAAATTCTATGCAGCTTCACAAAGAATTGGTATTAACAGTTATCAGTTATCAGTTGGGTAATTTTTATGAGTGATCCAGAAGAGACTCAAACGCAAGCTAAAGCTACTCCCTTACGTAGTTTAATTGGCGCTGTGATTTCGGGGTCTTTGGCTTTTGCTGCTTATTCTCTCATGGTTTCTATCGCTACAACTTTTGCAGCCAAGCCAATTCATTCTGATAATGTATTTGCGCTGAGAATTTCTTCGGCTGTGCGTACTTTAGTTTTGGGTATAGTTGCTTTGGGTTCTGGAGTATTTGCACTTGTGGCGATCGGTTTAGTAGCTTTGGCGATTCAACTATTGTTTCAGCAGATGACAAAGCGCGAGTCTTAAGTTTTTATCTTAATTATGGCAAGTTGGTAAAAGTAATTGCACAACTGTACCTTGTTGTGGTTGGCTGTTAATTTGCAAGTATCCTCCTTGCAATTGACAGATTTGCTGTGCGATCGCCAAACCTAAGCCAAACCCTCCACGAGGACGCGCTTGATTTCCTCGATAAAAACGTTCTGTAATTCGTTGGAGTTCTTCTGGTTGCATTCCCTGGCCGCGATCGCGTATTTGTAAGGGGACGTAGCGTTGTTGATTTTGTTCAACTTCCGGTAGAAGTTCTAAGCGAATCACACCACTTTCTGGTGCATACTTAATGGCATTGTCAAGTAAGTTGAGAACAACTTGTCCCGTTAACTCTGGATCAACCCAAACTGCTGGTAAAGACTGCACAGAAGATAATTCTAATTTGAGTTGAGATTGAGCAGCCGTCAGTTCCATGCGAGAGATGCATTCTTGTGCGATCGCCACTGCGGAAACTGCTTGCGGTTTGATTGGTAATTGTCCCGCATCCGCCTTTGACAAGAGTAGTAATTGCTCTACAAGGTGTGCTAAATAATCTGTTTCCCGACAGGCGCGACGTAGATATTGATTTGCTTTTTCACCAGAGACAACACCATCCAAAATAGCCTCTAGTTCAACCCGTAAAGTCGCAAGAGGTGTACGTAAATCATGGGAAACATTCGCAACCAATTCCCTACGCGAAATCTCCTGGGCGGTGAGCGCTTCCATCGTGGTAACTAACTTGGTCGCCATTTCATCTAAAAGCTGGCCTAGTTGCACTAGTTCATCCTGTCCTTGCAACCTAGAACGAGCCGTGTAATCCCCTATTTTCAGGCGTTCGGCTTGATGATGTAACCGCTTGAGTGGACGAGTTACACTGCGTGAGAGCAGCAAGCCTGCGATCGCTGCCACACTAGTAGCAAAAATAGCCATTACCATAACTACTCCAGTCACCTGTTGGGCAAACAACCTGGGACGGCGCATTGGCATGGCAACGTATACAATTCCTATCACTTGATTAGTTGTGGTTTGTCGTACAGGCGCTGTACTATAAATCCACCAAGGATATTGAGTATCGGTTTTTACCCGAAATCTTCCCTGTTGTGGCGTTCCTGATCGGGTGTTAACAATAACTAATGGGGGAATTTCCACTGTCTGGGATGCTGCAACACCAAGCTTTTGCAACTGCACTATGCCAGCATTATCCAACAAAACAACCTGAATTCGCCCTTGTTGAGCAGTGAGTTCAGTAAGTTGATGCAACAGAGTGCGATCGCCATAAGGCGGGTGCTTTGCACCATCGCGTAGCGTCTCTCTTTTGGGAGAATCGCCTCCAGACAAATTTATCTGATTAGCCAAGCTATCAGCCTGTCGCAGCAAATACATTTGAGCATCTTGAATAAAAAAGTTTTCTAAGGATCTGTTCAACAGCCAGGAAAACGTTAACAAACTTCCTAGAGAAACCCCCAACAGTGTTAGTGTTAATCGTGTTGAAATGCGATGCAATATTAGCATGATTAATCTGCCTTAAATCTATATCCCACACCCCAAACAGTTTGAATGTACTTTGGATGGGCTGGGTCAAGTTCTAGCTTTTCTCGCAGCTTGCGAATATATACATCGACAATCCGGGTATCTCCCTCAAAGTCATAACTCCATACCCTTTCTAGCAGTTCTTCGCGGGAATAAGCTCGTCCTGGCGCTGTAAGTAACTGCTCAATTAAGTCAAATTCTTTACCGCGTAAATCCAAAAATTTACCGTTAAGGAAGGCTTGGCGCTTGAGTCTATCTACTGTTAACCCACTACTGCAACTGACATCCCGATATCCAGCGCTGTAGGCTCGCCGCAGCAGAGATTTGATCCGGGCAATAAGTTCTTTAGCACTAAATGGTTTGGTAAGATAGTCATCTGCACCAATAGCCAATCCTTGAATGCGATCGCTTTCATCTGCCCTTGCAGTTAACATCAAAATAGGTATAAAACAGCCACCAGAGCGCACCTGCTGGCATATTTGAAACCCATCTATATCAGGCAACATAATATCCAGCACAATTAAATCTGGGCGAAAACGTTGGATTTGAGCAGTACTCTGTGCACCGCTATCAGCAGTCAGACAACGCATTCCTTCGCGTTCGATGTAAAGCTGTACCGTCTCGCGCAGACTCACATCATCTTCGACAATCAAAACGGTTGTAGTTGCAGACATTATTAAGAAATAAGGGTATAGGGGTGTAGGGGCTAGCTTTTTCCCCTTGTTCCATCAATAGCAGGAAAACCGTCGGGATTAGGATCTGCACCTCGCCTAAGCACTAGGAGTCTAGCTTGCATAGCAGCAATTTCCACTTGTTGTGAGGTGATAATTTCAAAAGCCAACTGACGCACCAAAGGGTCTTTACCATACAACAGCACTAACCGCCCCATTTCCACTGCACCTTCGTGATGGGGAATCATCATCGCCAGGAAATCAACATCAGGATTACCCGTCATTCCAGGTCGGTGCATATCAACCATCATTTTTTTCATCCCAGTTTCCATCGCCGAGGTAAATTTTCCTGCTTCCGAGTTAAACTGATCAGAAACTTGAGTGTGATCTTTGTGATCATGCCAAGCTTGGTTTGCTTGCACCGCAACATCCGCAAACCCAAACACAATAGATATAGTTAGCAAAACGAAAAACAAAGCTCTCACAAACATTGCTGACCTCATGCAGTTTGACTTGGCGCACCAGGACGTACGTAGACTAAATTAATGCTTTTTTTATTCCGTAATTTTCCTGAAGGCAGTTGTAAATCACCAAGGGGAATTTGGCTGATAAAAACTGGCTGTAAAGGATTGGAAACATCAAAAACAGTGCATACTGTTTGACCCGCATTCGGCGTTGAGGGTAGTTCATCTAGTTCATGGGCAATGTAGAGTCGAGTATTTTCTGGATTTGTCCAAAGTCCATGCGCCTCGCGCCCGTAGCTAAAAAATGTTCCCACTAGACGACGTTTTCCCGATGGAACTTCTCGGTCAATAATTGCTACTTGGCTATAAGCAATATCACCAGGTCCACCATCATCAACACGAGCAAAAGTTGCGTAAACGACTTTACCCTGTTGATTTTCGACAAATTCTATATGGTTGGGTCGGGCGCGATCGCCTAGTAAAATATGGTCAAGCATTCGATAGGAGCCGCTTGTCTCCCTAGCTGAGAGAGCATCCGCAAGTTTGTGAGAAAACCAAATTTCTTTACCGTCTGGTGTAGTCTTTTGGAAGGGAGTAAAGCCAAATGGGTCTTGTGCTTTGATGTCAAGCCGGGTTTTCAGTTTTGGTCGGCTCCATCCGTTTGCATCCGGGTTAACATCGAAAACATCAACAAACGGCGTTTTCTGGGAAATCACAAATGCAGTGTCACCAGAACGCGAAAACCATATTTGCGCTGAACCGTCAATAGTATCAATATACTGCCGCACTGCACCAACTGTGATTCCTTTTTCAAGGGCTTCCAAAGCAGCTTGCACATCTAAAATTGCAATGCGATTTTCACCACGCAACGCCACCCACAATTCTTTACCATTGCGAGTAAAAGTTGGTTCGTGAGGTTCCCGTCCAAGTAAAATCCCACTGGAAATCCATAGTGGATTAACATCAATTTCCTTTCCATAAGATGGATTGGGCTTTGTACCAAGCACACGTTTTTTCTCAACATCTATGAGATAAACGTTACTTGTACCGCGACCAGTCACTGCTAGCAGACGAGAATCAGGGGATGGTGCTGCTCCGTGGATGTGAATTGCCCCATGATACAGTGGCTTAATGATCATTGCACCATGGGTTGGCATCATACCTCCGGTGACAAAGCGAAACGGAGGACGGGGATCTTCATCGAAACTCGTGAGGTTAATAGTTGTCTCCACCTGATTGGTGAGTGGGTTAATTACTGAAAGTGTGTTGGAGTCTTCGTTGCAAATGAAGACACAATCCTTCTGGTTCACTTGGGAATTAGATCGGTTTTGATTGCTCTTTTGAGCGCTAACACCTAATTGGGTTGCAGCTAGTGCGGTGACTGTGACACTGGATAAAAGAAAATCTCGGCGCGATAAGCTCATTTTGAATTACCTTTACCAACTGGAAAATGCACAGGTTGCATAACATCTCAAGTTTGTGACACAAACTTTAAAAAAGTATGAATTTCCAGTTACTGGACAGTGAAAAGTTTTTGATGCCCACTACAGTGTCTAAGCTGCCTCGTGTTTTAAAACTATATATATGGATTTTACTTAGCGATATTAAAAGTTATAAAGAGCAAACACAATTGACCAAAATTACCTATGAAGTGAGTATATTTTAATAACAACTATATTCAAGAAAAGATTGTATTGTGAAAAAAATATTAATATTATCAGCAAATCCCAAAGACACAAATAAGCTGCGCTTAGATGAAGAAGTGCGGGAAATCCAAGCTGCATTAAAACGTGCTAACAATCGAGAACAGTTTGAAATTGTCACCGAATGGGCGGTACGAGTGGACGATTTGCGTCGTGCGCTGTTAGATCACGAACCGACAATAGTTCACTTCTGTGGACATGGTTCAGGAAGTACTGGTTTAGCCTTAGAAAATAATTTTGGGCAAATGCAACTAGTAAGTACAGAATCCTTAGCAAAGCTATTTAAGTTATTTAAAAACACAGTTGAATGCGTTTTACTCAACGCCTGTTACTCAGAAGCTCAAGCAGAAGCCATCTATCAACACATTGATTATGTAATTGGTATGAATCGGACAATAGGCGATCGCGCAGCAATAGAGTTTGCTGTAGGATTCTATGACGCGTTAGGTGCTGGTAGAACTTACGAGGATTGTTTTGAAGTTGGTTGTGCTTCTGTTGACTTAGAGGGAATTCCAGAGTCAGAAACTCCAGTACTTAGAGCTAGATCACGATTTTCTCATCAACACAAAAGTAGTGATCAACAAAAGACAGAACCCAAAACAAATCAAACCAACACATTTCCCATAGAATCCCCAACCCCAATTAAAGAAAAAACCAATATAATGAACGGTTCAACCACACAAAATATAGATAAACGTAGTGGTGGAATATACTTTGGTGACAGTGCAACCGTCCAAGGTGATGTAGTTGGGAGAGACAAGATTGTTACCACAACAACTACTACCACTTCAGGAGAAGTTTTTCCAAAAGATGAGATTTTGCAACTTCTTGCAGAATTAAAAACTTCCATCAAAGAAGCATCAATTGATGAGGACGAAAAAGATATTGCTACAGGTCAAATTGCAGCTGCAATTAGCGAAACCAAGAAAGTAGATGTCAAGAATTCTCAAGAAACTCAAGAAACTCAAGAAAAGATAAGTAAATATCTCGCAGACACTAAAACAATTCTGGATCGGGTGAAAGACATTGGAGAAATTGGTAGCAAAGCTTTTTCGATTTTGACAAAACTAGCAAAGTTAATTGGGATTACAATAATTTAGAAAATTAAATTTAAACCACGTCTACTTTGAGAACTGTAGTTTTGTAGGTTGGGTGGAACGGAGTGTAACCCAAGCTACATAATGTCCTTTTTGAAAAACTCCTCTTTTCAAGATGGACGAGGTTTAAAAAAATATTTAGTAATTTATTAATTCAGAAATTTACATGGAAAGTCAAGATGAAAATCGACAATCTCACTCCCAAGGAGAACAAGCCGAAAGTCAACAAGAGAGTATAGATAATCGTAGTGGGGGAATTTTCTTTGGTGATCAAGCAGTTGTTCAAGGAGATGTAGTCGGCGGAAATAAATATGAAGTTAGATTTTATGCTCTGTCTTCTAATTCTGAGAGTGGACAAGCAAGTTGGAATCGTTACCGTCAGGAATCTCAATCTTCTTTAGAAGAACCATATAAATTTCTTAGCTACTATGACACCCTTGATGCAGATATATTCTATGGTCGAGAAGTAGTATCAGATTTACTTGTTTCCAAAATATCTAATCATAAGTTAGTACTTATTAATGGCAAATCTGGTAGCGGTAAAACCTCTTTAATTAATGCTGGTATCGTTCCTCGACTTACAGAAAGAGGTTATTTCACTATTATTTTTAGAGATTACGGATATCCAACGGATATTATTAAGGCTGGTATTGATAGTCTGGAAAATGTAGAGATTGATTTAAGTGAGAGTAGAACACTTACTGAGATTTTGCATCAGACTCACATTGATGCAAAGCGTCCAATAGCAATTTTTTTAGATCAATTTGAAAGATTTTTTCTAAATCTTCACGTCAACCAGCAAGCTCAGTTTATTCAAGAGTTTAGTGAATGTCTCAATAGTATCAAATCTCATGAAATAGCCATTATTATTTCTGTGCGTCAAGACTTTTATGGTAATCTTGGGGAATTTTGGAAAGCTTCACCTGAGTTTAATACAGAGAGTTATCAGTATTATTTAGAATCCTTAAGTCGTAGCGAGGCTTTAGATGCAATTAAAAAGCCTTTACAACGGTTATATCCCAATATCATATACGACCCAGACTTCTTAGAAACTCAACTGCTTCCTCACTTACTCAAAGATACTGGGAAACAATCAAATGCACAGGTTGAGCCAGTTCATCTGCAAATAGTTTGTAACCGATTATTTGATGAAGTAAGAACTCAAAATCGACAGAAGCTTCAAGATGGTGAAACAATCATCATCAAGGAAAATCTTTATCAAGAACTAGGTGGTGTTCAGGGAATATTACTGGGGTACGTTGATTCTATTCTTGCTCAATTTACGCCAAAAGAGCGAGAAGAGGCTAAGTCTATTCTTAAACAAATGGTAACTGGACAAGGAACCCGTGCTTTTAGAACACTAATTGAAATTAAAACTCAGCTTAATCTTTCTGAAGATGAAATAGAAAAAATAATTCAACAACTAGATCGTAGTCGTCTGATTGAGACTATACCAAGCGAAAGAAAATATTCATTAACTCATGAGTATTTAGTTCAGAAAGTCAACCAGTGGTATGACATTAGAGAATTAGAAATTAAAAAGGCTAAAGAGCTTTTTGAAAGATGCTTAACAAACTGGAAGCTTTATAAATCACCAATACCTAGAGAGCAATTTCAAGCAATTAAAAGATATAAGTCAAACTTAAGTATAGATGAAGAGGGAGAAAAATTATTTAAACGTAGTTCACAAATCTATTATGGTACAAATCTCCTGATTGGATTTGCAATTTCTGGATTATTTGCTTTCCTCGCCGATCAACTTTTTCATCGTTTCTATCTGATACCCCATGAAATTGGTCGTTTAAGAGTTCAATCCTTCAAAGGAGAAGACTTACACAAAAATACTGAATTATTTACTATTAAAAATGATGGCTCTAAAGAAAAGTATCAGATTGCTTGGGGAGTTCCTTACTTCGATGGAATTCCTAGAGGTCTTTATTATGCAGAAGTCAAACACAATGGATATATTGTTAAACAACCAGTAAAAATAGATGGATATAGAAATTATAACGAACCAGTTATTCTGAAAATACCTACAGATAAATTATCTATAGATTTAGTCAAAGATATGGCTCTAGTGCCTAAAGGTAAATTTATTGTTGGTAATCCTTCAGAAATCAACAGTTTAGAGAAAAGTTCAGTTGTTGTAGATAGTTTTTATATTGATAAATATGAAGTAACTAATCAAGATTATAAAAAATTTCTTGAAGAAGTTGCAGCTAACCGTGAAAGCTATCAATTTTTTTATAACGATCAACCTCAATATAAGAAAGATCAAGATGGGTATAAACCTGGTTTATGGGGAACTTTTCCGTATCAAATCTATAGCAAAACTAATATGTCTCCTGTTATAAATGTCGATTGGTATGATGCTTTTGCCTATTGTGCATGGCAAGGTAAACGTCTACCAACTGTTTTAGAGTGGGAGAAAGCAGCTTCTGGAAGAGATGAACAAGGACAACCAAAAAAGTATGCGTATCCCTGGGGTGATGAACCGGATATTACCAAAGCAAACACTATTGACAAATGGCCTAATCAGAATGATCGCAGAACAGAAGAGGTAGGAAAATATCAGGATGGAGCCAGCTTTTATGGGGTTTTTGATTTGATAGGAAATGCTTCTGAGTGGACGGATATTTGGTATGTGGAACCAATTGTAAATAAGGAACTTACTGCTATAAAGTCTGGTTATCATCAGCAAGCTTTAAAAGGAGGCTCATTTGGTAGACCCCAACAATTTAGTCCTGTATACGAAACTCCCTTATCTGATATTAGTCAACGTGACCCTCAATACGGATTTAGATGTGCCATTTCTAAGTCAGATAATTGATAGATTTTGTTACTAATACTGACTTTTTTACCTGTTAATATTTGAATTATCAACTTCAAGTTATGGAGTAAATTAGACATGAAAGTTAATTTTTATCAAAGTATTACATTAACATCTGTGTCTTTATTTTTCGCTTTTACTCCTGTATCGGCGCAAAGTTCATACAGAATAACTATCAAGAATGCAAATGGAGTTCAAGTTGGTCAAGCTTTTAATAGCTCAAGAAATATGAATCAATTAGTTGGAAGTATATATCAAAAAATTAAACCTCCAGGAAATCCCCGACAGACTATAACTGTAGCATTAGGTACTACTAATTTGACAAAGTTCCAGAACCTTGTGAGGTCTAAAGGTGTGTCTACTGAATATTATGAATTTCCGCCTGGAGGCTTAAATTTTAAAAATTTTGGAGAACAGATAAATTCCTCTTCAATTCGTTCTAATAGTAAGAATTATGGTGTTGTCTTAACTAAGTCTGGTTATGCTGAAAGCAATGTAATACCTTTTAAGGTAACGCAAATAGTTAACAACACTCCTGTATTGCGTTTCAGTGATTCAAAAGTTGTTTTAATAGATGAAAGACACATCTCATTTATTTTGAATACTGGTAATACTGGTTTAGATTCTAATCAGATTGCTAATACTCTTCATTCTAAAGATTATAGGTTGTCACGGAGCGGTTATCGCACTTTTGAGGAATATCAAAGTTGTCAGGAATATATCAGAAGAAATCCACAGGTTCAGCGAGGTTGTGGTCAGGTTAACTTTGTTGTTAATATATCCCGATGAGTAAGAGTAGTAAATCTTAAGTAGTGGCGTGTCTAGACTAAAGTAGTGCGAAAAAAGTTTGTAGTCAGCGCTGAAGCGCTGAAAAAACTAAAATAGGACTCAATACGATTCAGTTAAGGCTAAAAACTAAAACTAGCGTAGGTTGGGGAGCCAGTGCGTTGCGGGGGTCCCCCCGTTGTAGCACCTGGCGTTTGAGGAACGTAGACGCGCCCTGCGCGGCTTCTCGCAGAGTAACCCAACATTATCAAGGCTTTGTTGGGTTTCGCTTGCGCTCAACCCAACCTACATTTCTTCTTAACTGAACCGTATTGAAATAGGACTTACGCAAAATCATGAAAAAACGAACCACATAGACGCGTTAGCGACTTCTGCAAGTAGACAGGGAGTGTCGAAGCGCAGGGTAGGACACAAAGGACACGTAGACACGCAGTGGCTTCCTAAAAGGTAGAAATAAGAGTTTGGGAGAGTTATTGCGTAAGTCCTATAAAAATCTAATGCAACATTTTAGCCTTGCCACGCCACTACAGCTACAGCGATTTTATTTTTACTTTATAAATAACCTATTAGTTATTTATTTCAAGATGATGCTAGACTATTACGATTCACTTCAATAATTTCTGTATACTCAAATTCATTGGGACTTTGTCTGACAAGAGGATATCTTTCTTCTCCCAATTCTATATAATCTTGTTCGCAATCAGGTTTAGAAGAATAATAAACTAAGATATATTCTCTACCAATTCTCTCGGCTATTTCTGCTTCGACTTCACCTCGCCATTGGGTTTTAGTTACTAACACCACTAATTGATTTGCTAATTTAGGAATTACTCTCGCAATCTGACGGCGATTAATCACATCCAAACTGCCAAAGGGTGAATCCATGACAATTGGTAAGGTACTAGTATCTGGAACCATCAACATTCTTTTTTGACTCCACTCTCTTACCCTGTCGATAATTCCACCGATAAAAGATAAACTGAGAATTTGATTTTCACCAGTGGAAGCTGCAACTGGTGATTCTATACCAATTGTATTTTCTACTAGCGCCAGTTCGTATTTATCGCTGATTTTGGGAATGTAAGGTGTAAATGAGATTTCGCTAAATATTTCTTGAACTCGCTTTTCCAATTGCAAGCGAAATTGTTGTTCTTGGCGTGTTTTGACTAAATTTAATCTATCAATTGCATCTTGGGTAGCAGCAATCCGGCGTTGTGCTAGTGCTTGGCGTTCTTCGTTAAATTTCTGTCTAGTAATTTGTTTATTTAAGCTTTCAATTTCGGTTTTATTGTTAGCGATTTGCTGCTGATTAGCCCCTTGTTCTAAGGTTAAATCAGTAATTTTTTCTTCTATTTCATCCAAGCGTTTTTGTAAATTGCGAATTTCTTCACTGGGATCTTTTCGCAATCGTTCTTGAATGCTATCTAAATCTGCTTCGATTTGAGAGATTGTTTGTCTTAACTGATTGATTCCTACTTGTTCTCGATCAACTTCTTCCCAAAATGCGATCGCTTGTTTATCAATTTCATCAACTTGAGCATTCATCCGAATCGCAGTTTCTTCGACTACCGATGAACCTGCTTGTTCTAGCAAGATTTTAACATTTGTGTGGGGGTGAGTTCCTTCGTGTAATTCCGCACCACAAATACAACGTTGAGAATCGAGTAAATTATCTAAAAATTCTCGAGAAATTCCAGGAGTTAATTCACCACGTTGTTTTAAATTGGAAATTATCTCTCGAAATTGTACTGTAGTCTCGGAAAGTAAAACTGTATATCCACGTGTGGAAATTGTTTTTTTCAGTGTTTCCCATTTTTTTTTCAATTCTTCTTGATTGAGAGTTTTTTGTGATACTAAACTCTGTCGTCTTTCTTGTAATTCTTTAGCAGCGCTGAGTTCTCGTAAACGGTTACTAGTTTCTTTTTTGATAGTTTGCTGATATTCTAGTTCTTGCTTGATTTCTGTTTGGCGAGTGTTAATTCGCTCAACTTCTTGCTCGATTTTACTTTGTTGTTTGAGCAACTGTTTTGTTTCCGAATCACCAATAACTTTTAATTCGTTTTCTAGGGTTTTCTTAGCTTCGCTTAAATGTCTAATGGAGCGATTAATTACCTCAACTCCTAATAAAATTTTTGTAGCTTCAGCAATTTCAGCTTTTTTATCAGAACGCACAATATGTTCTATACGTTCTCCATCAAAGAAAAAATATTGATGTAAGCTGCTGGGTAAAATTTGATTGATGATATCTTCTAAATTTTGATTGGGTGGAACAAAATACCAGGAACCATCATCTCTACCCACCCACATACTCAATTCTGTTTTACCGGGTTCAAAATCAGTTTCATTTTTGTAAACCCGACAAGCACGTTTGATGCGGTAGCGTTTATTATCATGTTCCCAGACAATTTCTACCCAACATTCGATAGGTTGTCCAATTTTTGCTTCTGCGATCGCACGCTTATTTACTAATTGTTCTGCTGAGGAAAAAGCCGCACTAAATTTTTCATAAAGCACCCAAGTAAATGCGTTCAAAAAACTAGTTTTACCTGCGCCATTATTCCCATGAATTACGGTTGTGTTGCTAGCATCTCCATGAGCAAGGATGACTTCTGGACTTTTACCATAAAAGGAGCGAAAGTTGCATAATTTAATAGAAATTAACTTCATCGCACAGCATCCTTCACTATCCTTAAAATATCATCATTGATATGGCTATTACTTTTTTTATCCAACCTGCTTTTTTCTAATTGCCATACTTGTTCAATAATTTGCCTTACCTCTGGAGGAGCAGTTATTATTGGTTCTTGAACATCATCTATATTAGGTTGATTATTCATTGTTTTTTGTCATTTGTCATTTGTCATTGATCATTGGTCATTTGTCATTTGTCATTTGTCATTTGTCATTTGTCATTTGTCATTTGTCATTTGTCATTGATCATTTGTCATTGATCATTTGTCATTTGTCATTTGTCATTTGTCATTTGTCATTGATTATTGGTGTTTATTCTCCTCTTGTCCTCCTTACCAATTTTTAATTTTTAATTTTTAATTTTTAATTTCGCGAAGCGGTAGTCCCCGATCCCTTCAAAGATCCAATAACTCATACCTTTTTTGCAAATCAAGTAACTTTATTCTGGCTTCACCAGCATTATCTGCTAAATCAGCAAATTCGACAAAGCGTCGCAATTCTTTTCTTAACAAATTACGTTCTACTTCTAAAGTTTTTCTGTCCAAATCGGGTGGTAAAACAATCATGTCAAAAATTGTTGCTCTTTCTTTACCAGGGTGAGGACGTAAAACTCGTCCGCGTCGTTGGATAAATTGACGAGGGTTTCCAGAACTTGCCAAGATTACAGCAGTTTGAATTGCTGGAATATCTACACCTTCATCCAAACAGCGAATTGCAACTAAACCTTGTAATTCTCCACTTTCAAATTGACGGCGTAAAATTTCTCTTTCTTCTAAAGAAGTTTGAGCCGTGTAGGTGTTGATTTTGTAACCTAATTCTACTCCTAAAATCTTGGCAACTTCTTTAAGTTGCTGCAAATTAGAACGCTGTCCTGTTTCTTGAGAACCATCACTACAATAGAACAAAGTATGAGTTGTTTCGCGACGAGTAGCCATTAATTCACGCAACGCCTTGAGTTTATTTGCAGCTGCACCAATTAATCTCGCTCTTTGCATTAACAATGGTTTTAAATCTTCATTATCTTCAAAATAATTTGCATATCCGTTTTCTTTTTCTCTATACAATAAAGCCTTGCCTATCTTCTGGGTAATTTTTGCATAAGTACGGCTTTCGGTTTCAGTTAATTCTACTAAAATTGGATAATAAAGATAATGGACTAAAGCACCTTGATTAATAGCATCTTTTAAAGTAAACTCTGGTTGGAGAACCGAACCAAAATAATTAAAGACAGATTGGGTTCCAGTTTCATCAAAATATCTTTCTGGTGTTGCAGATAAAGCTAGGCGCAAACCGACACGTCGGGGTAAACTTTCTTCTAATTTGGGTGCGCCTAAATTATGAGCTTCGTCACCAATAATTAAAGTTTTTTCGGGAAAATATTTGAGTTGAGATTGGAATCCATCACCAATTAAAGTGGAGTTAGTTGTAATTATTGTGATGAATGATTGTGAACCAGAATGGACATTATAAAGTTGACTAGAAAGTTGACTTTGCCAATTGCGTAAGTTCTCAAAAGCTAAGATGGGTTGTAAATTAAATTTTTCACATTCTCGCGCCCATTGGGTAACAAGATGACGGTAGGGACACACTACCAGTAATGCTTGTAAGTGAATTTGTTTATATAACTCGCAAGCAACAGCAAGTACAGTAATTGTTTTACCACTACCCGTTGCCATTTTCAGTGTACCTCTGCCGTTGTTAGCAAACCAATTATTCACAGCTTGACGCTGATATGGTCGCAATTGCAGATATACTGGCATTTGCGGACATCCTGGTAATGGTTGCTGAGTTTGGTAATTACCCTTACTTTCACCCGCAAATGGTAATTTCAGGCGATACTTTCCTGAAGGTTTATTAACTTTGGTTGCGAAAGTATTTAGTGACGGGACTTTTTGCTGTGTCAGATACATTGGGGAACGCTTAAGAGGGAAAGGGGAAAGGGGACAAGGGGGACAAGGGGAGCCACTGCGTTGCGCGGGTCCCCCGCGTTGTAGCACGTGGCGTGGACAAGGGGGACAAGGAGGATAAGGAGGATAAGGGAGGGGATAAACAAAACACCAATGTCCTATCAATTCCTAATTCCCGATCCCCGATCCCCTTTCCCCTTAACTATAAGTACGCCAGATACCGACTAGGGAACCCTGTACCTGTACCTGCATGGCTGGTACTTCGATGGGGTTATATTTAGGATTGGCTGGTTTGAGAATAATGCGATCGCCGTCTTTGTACAATCGTTTTAATGTCGTACCGTATCCATCTACTCTCGCAGCGACAATTGTGCCATTTTTAAGTTGGTCTGGTTCCGGTACGGGACGCAAAAAAACCAAATCTCCATCAACGATTGAATCTTCGATCATACTGTCGCCTGCTACCCGCAAAGCATAGGTTTGGGGTGGTAAGGACATATTGGAAAAGTCGAGATGTTCGACAGCGTCGGTGAAGGGTTCTATTAATCCACCAGCAGCAATTGTTCCTAAAATCGGTACACCTTGCTTTAATGGATGCAAGATTCTAATTGTTCGCGCTTTTCCTTCACTCCATTCAATGTATCCTTTCGTGCGAAGATGTTCTAAGCGGCTTTGAATTGGTGCTGGTGACTTCAAATTCATCGCTTCCATCATCTGCCGAATTGAAGGAGAATGCTGGTGTTGTCGGATAAATTCTGCTAACCAATCATAAAGTTCGCGTTGCGCTTCAGTGAGTCTTTCCATAAATTTGTAGGGAGGTAAAAATAAATAGTTCCTTAGAACATTAGTACTACAAAAAACCCCCCGATGGAAAGATAAAAATAAAAAGTTAAAAGTAAAAGTCAGAAATTTTGAGTTTTAACTTTGTACAGACGCGATTAATCGCGTCTGTGCTAACTTTTAACTTGTTTACTCTGCTCCTAAAATACTAGCAAGCAAAGCTTTCTGCACATGCATACGATTTTCGGCCTGATCCCAAACTCTTGATTGTGAACCTTCAATCACTGCGTTAGTAATTTCTTCGCCCCGATGAGCTGGTAAACAGTGTAAAACGATCGCTTGTGGGTCAGCAATGCTCAATAGTTGCTCGTTAATTTGGTAGGGTTGAAAAATGGGGAGGCGATCGTCTGCTTCTGATTCTTGACCCATACTTGCCCAAACATCAGTGTAAAGTACGTGGGCGCCTTTGGTTGCAGTTTCAGGATCATTGGTGAGAATGACTTGGGTTTTATTATTGGCGATCGCTCGTGCTTTTTCAATAATTGTTGCATTTGGTTCAAATCCATTTGGTGTGGCTACTCTTACATTCATCCCCACCAAAGCGCAACCCAACAACAAAGAATTGGCGACATTATTACCGTCACCAACATAAGTCAAGGTTAGCCCAGATAAATCACCAAAACACTCTTGAATTGTCAATAAATCTGCTAAAACCTGACATGGATGTTCTAAATCAGTCAAAGCATTAATAACAGGAATCTTGGCATAATTTGCAAAAGTATCTAATTCCTGTTGGGCAAAAGTCCGAATTGCTAAAATATCCAAATATCTATCCAAAACCCTAGCAGTATCTTGCACAGGTTCACCGCGACTCACTTGCGTGACATTTGGATTTAAATCTATTACCTGTCCACCCAGTTGATACATCGCCACGGAAAAACTTACTCGTGTGCGAGTAGAAGCTTTGGAAAACAACAGTCCCAAAACTTTATTACATCGTAAACTTAACTGTTGAGATTTCAAATGGATTGCCATTTGCAGGAGTTCTTTGACCTCTTGGGAAGTGAGGTCTGCCAGACTTAATAAATCTCGTCCGCTCAACAATGCCATGCTTCTTGTTTGTAAAGAAAAATTATATCTTCTCTGTTCTGCACACTGCCGTGCAAGAAGTAGCGCTCTAAAACTCTACCAAATATTTCTGTATCTCATCTATAAGTTGAGGCAACTTTGATGTTTATATTAGTTTATCGATGATATCAGTGTTACAAACCACTATACAAACCACGATTTCCTCAAAAATTTCATCATCCTTTTGGTAGAAAAAGTTGGTGTTGGTTAATGGTTAACCATGCCCCATACCTAACACATAATATTGATAGTTGACACTAAACTGCCTTATGGTATAATTAAAAATTAGTGCGACGCTTGATGTTAAATATCAGCAAAGCTATGCCAGCATAGCACAGTGGTAGTGCATCCGACTTGTAATCGGAAGGTCGTCGGTTCAAATCCGACTGCTGGCTTTGGTAAGAGACAAAAGCCAATCACAAAGCTACCAAATGAGCTTAACAAAACAACATAATTAAAGCTTGATGTATAACAGGATAGAACAAGGGGTTCTGTCCTATAATTATCGTCGCTATATTTTGGTGTTTGTAACATCAAAACAAAGGTTGCTCGTTTATTTGAGTATGGAAATCGATGATTCAGCGATCGCTGTTTGATGCTCCTATTACGCTGCAAGAACTAGAATCTCATTTATGGGAGGCAGCAAACATCCTCCGTGGTAGTCCTGTTGACCGTACTGATTGGAAAAGTTATATTTTGCCGTTGCTGTTCTTCAAGCGCATTTGTGATGTTTGGGATGAAGAATGTCAAAAAATGATTGAAGAATACGGAGAAAATTTTCCCGACGAACACCGTTTCCAAATTCCTGAAGGTAGCCACTGGCAAGATGTGCGCTTGACATCTAGTAATGTTGGTACTGCTTTACAAAATGCCCTGTGTAATGTTGAAGTTGCTAATCAAAAACATTTGTATGGTGTATTCGGCGATGCTCAGTGGACAAACAAAGAGAAGCTGTCTGATGAACTGCTCAAAGACCTAATTGAACATTTCTCGGCGCTCAATCTTAGTAACAAGCGCGTCCACAATGATGTTATGGGGGATGCTTACGAATATCTAATTAAAAAGTTTGCGGATACTACCAAAAATAAAGCGGGGGAATTTTATACACCGCGTAGTGTGGTACAGCTGATGGTGGATATGTTAGACCCCCAGGAAGGGGAAACAGTTTACGATCCAGCTTGCGGTACGGGGGGAATGTTACTTGCAGCTGTTGCCCATGTACGGAATAAGGGAGGAGATGCAAGGACGTTCTTTGGCAAATTATACGGGCAAGAGAAGAATTTAACTACTGCTGCTACTGCCCGGATGAATTTATTCCTCCACGAAGTTGAAGATTTTGTCATTGAACGTGGTGATACTTTGCGTACCCCTGTTTTTACCAACGCCAATACGGGTGGCTTGGCAGAATTTGATGTGGTAATCGCGAATCCTCCCTTCTCCCTAGAAAAATGGGGACGGGAAGTTTGGGAAACTGACCCTTGGGGACGGGCTTTTGGGGGTTTACCGACGGATAGTAGTGGTGATTTTGCCTGGGTGCAACACATGGTTAAATCAATGGCAAAGCCACATGGAAGGATGGCTGTGGTGTTACCCCAAGGTGCTTTATTTCGTGGTGGGGTGGAAGGACAAATTCGGCGTACCCTGTTGGAAATGGACGCGATTGAAGCGGTGATTGGACTAGCACCACACTTGTTTTATGGTACTGGTTTGGCTGCTTGTATCTTGGTGTTACGTCAGAATAAAGCCAAAGTACGAGCAGGTAAGGTTTTAATTATCGATGCATCAACCCAGTTTCGCAAAGGACGCGCTCAAAACTTTTTAGAGTCAGAACACACTGCGGAAATTTTGCGTTGGTATCGGGAATTTGTCGATGTCGAAGATAGGGTACGGGTGGTTTCCCTGGAGGAAATTGAAAAGGAAGGGTGGACTTTAAATATATCGCGTTACGTGTTACCGCCCATAGGAGCAGATATTCCACCGCTAGAAGAAGCGATCGCATCTTTTAAACAGGCTTTGGTAGAATGCCGGGAAGCTGAGGAGCGTTTGCACCAGGTAATGTTGGAAGGGGGATGGCTGGATTGATGGGACAAATTACACAACAAGCCCTGGAGAGTTATCTTTGGGGTACAGCCACCATTTTACGGGGGTTAGTTGATGCGGGTGACTACAAGCAATATGTCTTTCCCTTGCTGTTTTACAAGCGGTTATCTGATGTTTGGGATGAGGAATTTACTCAAGCTTTAGCTGATACGAGTGATGCGAATTATGCCCGTGATACTGCCAACGATCGCTTTATTATCCCCGATGGCGCTCACTGGAAAGATGTGCGGATTGTTGCCAAGGATGTTGGCAAAGCTTTACAGGATGCGATGCGGGCAATTGAAACTGCTAACCCAGGTCGCTTGGATGGTATTTTTGGGGATGCTCCTTGGACAAATAAGGAACGTTTGCCGGATTCCGTAATTAAGAACCTGCTGGAACATTTTTCGACTGTGGTGCTTTCCCTGGCGAATGTTCCCGAAGATGAATTAGGTAACGCCTACGAGTATTTAATTAAACAATTTGCCGACGATAGCGGACATACAGCCCAAGAATTTTATACCAACCGCACCGTGGTTTATTTAATGGTGCAGATGCTCGCACCAAAATCAGGCGATCGCATTTACGATCCAACTTGCGGTACAGGTGGAATGTTGATTTCGGCTTTGGCTGAGGTGAAGCGCACAGGTGGAGAACACCGTACCCTCAAGCTTTATGGACAGGAACGCAACCACATGACTGCTTCGATTGCTCGCATGAACTTGGTACTACATGGTGTCGGTGATTACCAAATTATGCGCGGGGATACTTTGGAACGTCCTGCTTTTACTGAAAGCGATCGATTGCGGGTTTTTGATGTAGTTCTCGCCAATCCCCCCTACTCTATCAAACAGTGGAACCGGGAAGCGTTTCAAACAGACCCTTGGCAGCGTAATTTTTTGGGGACACCGCCTCAAGGAAGGGCTGACTATACTTTTTTTCAGCACATTCTCAAAAGTCTTGATCCGAAAACCGGACGCTGTGCAATCCTTTTTCCGCATGGGGTGCTGTTCCGTAAGGAAGAAGCCCAGATGAGGCAAAAGCTGGTTGAGGCTGATTTGGTGGAATGTGTCCTTGGTTTGGCACCAAACCTGTTTTATAATTCACCAATGGAAGCTTGTATTATTATTTGCCGTACTCGTAAACCCCCAGAACGGCAAAGACGGATTTTATTTATTGATGCGGTGCATGAAGTAGCCCGTATGCAGGGGCAAAGTTTCCTCAAACCGGAGCATCAGTTACGTATTTTCAACGCCTATCAAAGTTATATTGATAACCCTGGCTTTGCTAAAGTTGCCACTTTAGAGGAAATCGCCAATCAGGATTACAGTTTATCGATTCCGCTTTATGTGCGGCGTAAAATCGCTAATCATCAAACTGAGGAAGTGAAGACACTGCAAGAAGTTTGGGATGATTGGGAAGAGGGGAGTAGGGCTTTTTGGCTAGAGATGGATGCTTTAGTTGAGATGCTGGATTCTTTGTAATTTATCTTGATTGACGATATTGATATGATTGACCATGACCGTTTATTTAAAGAACTAATTGCTACATTTTTCCTAGAATTTTTAGAATTATTTTTTCCCCAAATCATTACTTATATAGAACCAGAATCATTGACATTTTTAGATAAAGAAGTATTTACTGATGTCACTGCTGGCGAACAATACGAAGCTGATTTAGTGGTCAAAATCCGATTTCGAGAACAAGAAACTTTCTTTCTTGTGCATATAGAAAATCAGTCATACCCAGAAGCTGACTTTGGACGGAGGATGTTCCGCTACTTTGCTCGATTATTTGAAAAATATGGATTACCTGTATATCCAATTGTCATTTTCTCTTACGACAGTCCCCGCACACCCCAAGCAAATATTTATCGTGTGACATTTCCCGACAAAACGGTTCTGGAATTTAACTATGGGGTGGTACAACTCAATCAATTAAACTGGCGTGATTTTTTGCAGCAAGAAAACCCTGTTGCTAGTGCGCTGATGGCTAAAATGAGGATAGCACCCTCAGAGCGTCCGAGAGTGAAGGCTGAATGTTTGCGCTTATTGGCGACTTTACGACTAAATCCAGCCAAAATGAAACTGATTTCTGGATTTGTTGACACATATCTCCAGTTAAATGCAGCAGAACAAGAGATTTTTCAAAGCGAAATTGCTCAATTTGAACCCGCCAAACAAGAGGTAGTTATGGAAATTGTAACAAGCTGGCAATTGCAAGGAAGAGAAGAAGGAAGGCAAGAAGGAAAACTGGAAGGAAAAATGGAAATAATTATGCATCTGCTTAACAGGAAAGTTGGTGCGGTTACACCAGAGTTGAAAGCACGGATTCAGCAATTATCGCTGACTCAAGTGGAAGATTTAGCTGATGCTTTATTAGATTTTACAAATGTAGACGATTTGGTAACTTGGTTAAATAGCTTGGGACAACCAGAAGAAACATAACATAAGAAAGCGGAGATTTTTCAAAGCGAAATTGCTCAATTTGAATCCGCCAAACAAGAGGTAGTTATGGAAATTGTAACAAGCTGGCAATTGCAAGGAAGACTGGAAATAGTTATGCGTTGGCTTAACAGGAAAGTTGGTGCGGTTACACCAGAGTTAGAAGCACGGATTCAGCAATTATCGCCGACTCAAGTGGAAGATTTAGCTGATGCTTTATTAGATTTTACAAATGCAGAGGATTTGGTAACTTGGTTGAATAGCTTGGGATAACCAGAAGAAACATAACTGAGGAGGGAAGCATTTATTGGTCAAAAGTTACTGCTGCTTGTATTGCTTTGATTGGAGATTACCATGACTAAAACAAACCGACCCTTTACTCCTGATTGGGTTTCTTCTCCTGGTGATACCATTGCTGATTTATTAGAAGAACGTAATTGGACAGTTTTACAATTAGCAGAAGCTCTTGGTTATAGCAGTGAATATGTGACTTTGTTGATAAAGGGCGAAGTTTCTATTAATGAAGAAATAGCCCTAAAACTAGAACAGGTGTTAGGAAGTACAGCAGGGTTTTGGCTCCGTCGTGAAGCCCAATATTGCACTAATTTAGAGCGGATAAAAGGAAAATCATCACAGTAATATAAGTGATGTACTAGGGTTGCAAGGGCTAGAATAAGTACAAGATGATACAGGCTGATACGTTAAAACCAGGGTGGAAGTTGGTAAAGTTTGGGGATGTGGTACGCCTCAGCAAAGAACGTGCTGCCAATCCAGAAGCAGAAGGTATTGAGCGATACGTGGGGCTTGAGCATATTGACCCTGATGATTTACGGATTCGGCGCTGGGGACTTGTAGCTGAGGGAACAACTTTTACGAGCAAATTTAAGCCTGGACAGGTTTTATTTGGTAAGCGTCGAGCATATCAGCGCAAGGTTGCTGTTGCTGATTTTGAAGGGGTTTGTTCTGGGGATATTTATGTGTTTGAAAGTGCTAATCCAAGCGTATTACTTCCTGAACTTTTACCGTTTATTTGTCAAACAGATCGGTTTTTTGAATATGCTGTAGGAACTTCATCTGGGTCACTTTCTCCGAGAACAAATTGGACTAGTCTTGCTAAATTTGAGTTTGCTTTGCCCCCATTGAAGGAGCAAAAGCAGTTTATAAATCTTCTAAGTAATATTGATAATACATTTGAATGCATAAATTATCTTGCTCATAGTATTTTCAATCTACATGAGGCTTACATAGTTAGAAAGCTAAGTGAAATTTATCGAAATGTTCCTACGGTTTCGCTTAGTGATATGGCTGATGTGCAGTATGGACTGACTATCAATTCTAAAAGGAGAAACGCTAACTTAGAGATTCCTTATCTGCGTGTTGCTAATGTACAGCGCGCGAATTTAAACTTAGATGAAATTAAGTATACTGGTAAACTTGAAGGGGATGAAACCTTTTTACTCCATAAAGGAGATGTTCTAATTGTTGAGGGTCATGCCGACTCAAATGAAGTAGGTCGTTCGGCTGTGTGGTTAGAGGACGAGACAGAAATGTTTCATCAAAACCACCTGATTCGTGTTCGTTGCCAATCACAACTAATACCAGAATATCTCTGTTCTTTTATTAATTCAAAATTTGGACGAAATTATTTTAGAAGTTGCGCCAAAAGTACCAGTGGTTTGAATACCCTCAATTCAACAGTGGTGAAATTACTTAAAATTCCTGTTCCCACAGTAAAACAACAGCAGCTACTTGTTGAGACATCAAAAGAATACGTTCAAGCGTATACCTCCTTGCTGAAGAGACTCAACGAGCTTAAAGTGATTAAACAGTGCTTTCTTGCAAAATTGGAAGTCAGAGATGTTCAACGAAGCCAACACCGTCGAAGCCTTCATCCGTGATATCATCTGCGGTAAAGTCACCCAAGCCACACCACCTCAACCTGGCTTATCACGGAGAAACGGAAAAATAAACGGTGTCGGTTGGCACTACCTCCCCTCACAAAATATCCCCCGCCAACCACAAGAAGTCTTCGTTGAAACCTTTGTCCGTGATGCTTTAATTCGCCTCAACCCGGAAATCGCCGCTAACCCCAACCGAACCGAAGAAGTTCTCTACCGCTTACGGGCAATTGTGCGGTCAGCCCCCAGCGATGGACTGATCCGCGCTAACGAAGAATTTACCACATGGTTAAGGGGCGATCGCACTATGCCCTTTGGCACTAACTACGAACACACAACAGTCCGCCTCATCGATTTTGATAACCTAGAAAATAACCAATATATCCTCACCAGTCAATACACCTACCGCGCTGGTGCAGAATCACGTCGTGCAGATTTAGTCCTGTTGGTTAACGGCTTTCCCCTGGTGCTAATCGAAGCCAAAACCCCCGTCAGGAAAGCAGTAAGCTGGGTTGATGGGGCATTGCAGATACATGAAGATTATGAAAAATATATCCCCGAATTATTTGCCTGTAACGTCTTCAGCGTCGCCACCGAAGGCAAAGAATTACGCTACGGTTCCATCCGAATGCCGATAGAATTGTGGGGAACTTGGCGACTTGATGATACACCACCCAATAGCCTCGCCGGACTCAAACAGGCGATCGCATCTCTACATAACCCCTCTGTTGTTCTCGATATCCTCAATCACTTCACATTATTCGCCACCGACAAGAAGAAACGCCGCATCAAAATTATCTGTCGCTATCAACAATACGAAGCTGTCAATAAGATTGTTGACCGGGTGTTGGCTGGTAGACCTAGAAAAGGGTTAATTTGGCATTTCCAAGGTTCCGGTAAATCCCTGTTAATGGTATTTGCGGCTCAAAAAATGCGGTTACAAGCACAACTGCGTAACCCTACAGTCATCATTGTTGTAGATCGCCTCGATTTAGATGCCCAAATTAGTGCTACTTTCCACGCTTCCGATATACCCAACCTAGTCAAAGCCGAAACCCGCGCAGAATTAGAAAAGCTACTCAAACAGGACACCCGCAAAATTATCATCACCACCATCTTTAGATTTGGGGAAGCCGATGGTGTCCTCAACCCCCGTGATAATATCATCGTGCTTGTAGATGAAGCCCACCGCAGCCAAGAAGGCGACCTGGGTATTAAAATGCGGGCAGCATTACCAAATGCTTTTCTATTTGGCTTTACAGGTACACCCATTAACCAAAGGGACAGAAATACCTTTTATGCTTTTGGTGCAGAAGAAGACGAACGCGGTTATATGAGTCGCTATGGTTTTGAAAAATCGCTCCGCGACAGGGCAACTTTACCCCTACACTTTGAGCCACGTTTGCTGGAAATGCATATCGATCATGATGCGATCGACCAAGCTTATGCTGAGTTAACCGGAGGATTATCCGACCTCGATCGGGATAACCTCGCCAAAGCTGCATCAAGAATGGCGGTATTAGTCAAAGCACCGGAACGAATCGCAAATATCTGTGCCGACATTGCCCAACATTATCAAGAAAAAGTCGCCCCCAACGGCTTTAAAGCAATGGTTGTCACCTACGACCAAGAATGTTGCTTGTTGTATCAAGCCGAACTAGAAAAACACCTACCGAAGGAAGCGATCGAAGTCATAATTTCCGCCACAGGTAAGGACGAACGCTTCAAACCCTACCAACGCACCCGCGACCAAGAAGAAAAACTCTTGGATCGATTCCGCGACCATAATGACCCGATGAAAATATTGGTAGTCACAGCCAAACTGCTGACAGGGTTTGATGCACCCATCCTGCAAGCGATGTATCTAGATAAACCCTTAAAAGCACACACCTTACTGCAAGCCATTTGCCGCACCAACCGCACCTACGGCAGCCAAAAGACCCACGGTTTAGTAGTAGATTATTTGGGTATATTTGATGATGTTGCCCAAGCACTAGAATTTGATGAGGAAGGCTTTCAACAAGTGGTATCTGGAATTGTCACCCTCAAAAACCAGCTACCAGGAGCAATACAAAAATGTCTTGCTTACTTTTTGGGAGTAGACCGTACCCTCACAGGTTACGAAGGACTAATTGCAGCACAGGAATGTTTACCCAACAACGATACCCGCGATACCTTCGCAGCCGATTACAGCAACCTCTCTAACCTGTGGGAAGCAATATCACCCGACCCAATTTTGCAACAATACGAAGTAGATTACAGATGGCTGTCCCAAATATACGTGTCCGTACAACCGACAACAGGTATGGGTAGACTGATTTGGCACGCACTAGGAGCAAAAACTATCGAACTCATCCACAAAAACATTAGTGTCGAAGCAGTACGTGATGACCTCGATGAAATAGTCCTCAATGCTGAACTATTAGAAGTAGTCCTCAATTCTCCCGATCCCCACAAAAAATCCCAGGAAATCGAGATCAAAATTGCCAATCGTCTTCGCAAACATATCGGAAACCCCCGTTTCTTGGCATTATCACAACGTTTAGAAGCAATCAAAGAACGTCACGAACAAGGGCAAATTTACAGCGTCACCTTCCTAAAAGAATTACTCGACCTAGCAAGGGATTTGCTCCTAGCAGAGAAAGACACATCCATCGAACAAAACGAAGACAGGGGAAAAGCAGCACTAACCGAATTATTTACAGAAGTTCGCAACGACCAAACCCCGAAAATGGTGGAACGAATTGTCAATGATATCGATGAAATTGTGCGTTTGGTAAGGTTCCCTGGTTGGCAGCAAACTAGCGCAGGAGAGAGGGAAGTCAAACAAGCATTGCGGAAAACCCTGTTGAAATATGCGCTGCATCAGGACAAAGAATTGTTTGGCAAGGCTTACGAGTATATAAGACAGTATTACTAAATTGTTAGGGAGAGAAATAAGTGCGATCGCTTGTATAATTCTTATGTGATTGTCATGTGACTGAGAAAAATGATCGCCATTATATTTCAAAATTTCAGTGTTGCCTGTTCCCTCTTAAGAGTTCCCTTTGAACCTACAATATAATTCGTTGCGACAATCCCATTCGCCCCTAAAATTCTTGGTTAACAGGTAAGGTAAACCAAAAAGTTGCGCCTGCATTTGGTGTGCTATCAACACCAATTTCTCCGCCATGAGCATTTATAATTCGCTTGCATAGATATAATCCTAATCCCAAGCTTAAAGAATTGCGGTTATTGCTACCCCGGAAGTATAAATCAAATAGTCTTTCGGACTGTTTTTGACTCAAACCCACACCATTATCAGTAACTGTGCAATAAATCTTATCTTCCTGGGCGATCGCATTGATGGTAATACTCAATCCTGGAGGATTATGTTTAACTGCATTGACAATTAAGTTAGAAAATACTCGCCATAGTTGCGTTGAATCGCCACTCACTAAGGGTAGTTCATCTTTCACTAGGTTGGTCAAAGTGGCTTGATTTTCTGTCAACATTGGTTGTAGATCAGCGATCGCATCTTCAACAATTTTGTGCAATCTTACAGGTTGACGTTGCAAAACAATACCTTGCACTTCGCTCATATGAGCTTCCATCAGTGAGTTAATTAAATTTAGCTGTCGCTCACTGCTTTGTTGCATCCGTTCTAATATTGACCGAGGAACGGGAATAGAGGAAGGACGTGCAAGTAAATTATTCAACACCATAAGTGTACCCAAAACCGGGTTACGTAAATCGTGAGAGACTGCATGGACAAATACTCGTAATGCTTCTTCGGTGCGTTTGCGATCGCTAATATCTAAAATTACTCCGACTAAACCACCAAGAGATCCGTCTGCTTTGCAAAAAGTTGCTTTGTAAACAATCACATCGTGTTTTTTGCCATCTTTGTACACCACTGAATCTTCGTAACTCTGCACACCTCGTTGTACAAATAAATTTGTATCTGCTTGTTGATATTTTACTGCTAGTTCTTTGGGCGATAAATCATACTCTGTTTTACCAATAATTTGCTCTTTCTTGAGTCCCAAAGCTTCCTCAAAAGCTTTGTTACAACCTAGATAAAAACCTTCAGCATTTTTATAAAAAACTGGCGTCGGAATAGTATCAATTAAAACTTGTAAAAAATCCAATTGTTCTTGTAAAGCTGCCTCAGCTTGCTTACGTTTAGTAATATCTTCTATTAATCCTTCGTAGTAAAGTAACTTCCCGTTTTCGTCACGAACTGCGTATGCTTTTTCCGAAATCCAAACGATACTACTATCTTGACGATAAATTTGTGACTCAAATTCCGATACTTTTCCGTATTCTTCAATTAAGCGCACAAACTCTGAACGTCGCTGGGGGTTAACATAAAGTTGATGTTCTATATCAGTGAAATTTGTTATTACTTCTGTTGCAGATGAGTATCCATAAATACGCGCTAATGCTGGATTCGCAGTAATGTAACGTCCATCGGGAGTACTTTGGAAAATACCTTCAACAGCGTTTTCAAATATACTGCGATATTTCGCTTCTGTTACTCTCAATTTTTGATAGGCAAATTCCAGTTCTTTACGGGCGTAAAATTCAGAGAGTTGTAGGCGATCATATAAATAAACACCAATATTACAAATAGTACAGAACCAGAACAAATATAAAATAAAGGTGACATTATATAATTCCGGGTGTTCTGGGAGTGGTAATTTTAGCCCTAGCGTTGTATTCAGACCAAAATAGTAAATAAATAATCCTAGTTGAGATGTTAAATGCAGAGTCCAGCGTACTGGTAAAAATGTCGCTTGACTGAGGAACAAAAGCGACCAACCCAAGGTGTCAGGTAGTGCAAAACCTTTGAGAGTTGCAAAAATTTGAGGGATGAGATTTATTGACCAAGATGAACTTAAAAATACTATTCCTGGATACTGACGACCAAATTTTGTTTGACGCAAAGCCATGCATAAACCCAGACTCAGAAACATAGCAATATCCATGAATAGAGCTTGAGTTCTGAGTACCTCTGGTAGTTTTTGCAATTCTTTGAGAGGGAAGAAAAAATTATAAACGTCTCGCAATGTAAACGTTAAGATGCAGATGAGACCCAGCCATAACAATAAACCTAGTCTCTGCCATAAAAAGTTATTGCGCCAATTTTGGTATTCATTGGCGATATAATCTGCTATTGGCGTTTTATTTTGCTCAGAAACAACTTTTTTTCGCCATTTCCGCATTATTTTCCACATGGTCTTCATTAGTTGTGACCAAATCGCTTATACATAGGTTGGCACAAATAAAGTAGAGACGCGAGGAACATCGCGTCTATGTCATTTGTCATTGGTAAGGATAAGGAATTAAATTTTTTGTTTTATTGCTAATGGTAGTGTAAACCAAAAAATTACTCCACGCTGACGATGACTCTCAACGCCAATTTCGCCACCGTGCGCCTTAATAATTTGTCGAGACAGGTACATCTTTAAGCTAATACCTGTAGAAAAACGTGCTTGTGGATCGTGAACATATAACTCGAATAGGCGATCGCACTCCAATTTACTCATTTGAGTACCGTTAAATTTAATGCTACAACGAATCATATCTGCTTGTACTTTGGCAGTAAGTTGGAGGTCTAGACCCGGTGGATTACTTTGGAGAATATAAGTAAATAAATTGACAAAAATTTTATGTAATTTTACAGTATCAGCAGATACTAACGGTAAATCTCTAGCCACCAATGTTTTTAATTGTGACTGATTTTGTCTCAACATTGGCTCGACATTTTTGATTACTTCTCGAATAAATATATTAAATTTGATGATTTCCTGATTGAGAGTAATTCCCTCTACTTCAGTTGAATGTATTTCCAATAATGAATCAATCATTCGTAGTTGGCGATCATTACCTTGAATCATGCGATCGATGATTGAACGAGGAACGGGGATTGGGGATTGGGAATTGAGAGAAGACAAGCTAGACAAAAATGAAAGACTACTCCCATGTCCCCCTTGTCCCCCATCTCCTCCTTGTCCCTTCACTCCCGGACTTTTAAGCAAATTTTTCAGCACCATCAAATTACCCATTACCGTAGTTCGCAAATCATGGGAAACTGCGTGCAGAAGTACGTCTTTGACTCGATTAATCTCTTGCAGTTCTTGCATTTTCTGCTGTAATTGAGCAGTGCGTTCTTCTACCTGCCGTTCTAGATTATTATTGAGTTGTTCGAGTTTGTGATAAAGTTGTGCTTGCTGGATAGCAATAGCTAGCTGTTGTGAGAGTTGTTGAAGTAAATCTATTTCGATTTCTTGCCAATGGCGTGGTTTCGCACAAGAGTTAGCAATTAACGCGCCAAACAATTCTTTACCTAGCATAATGGGTACAGCCAAACTAGCTTTAGTTTGAAATTGCTGATAAAGTTCTGCTAGCTGGGGAGATACTGCGATTTGGGTAATGTCTTCTACTACACGCACCTGATCTGTTAAGAGTTTGGTTCTTAATTCTTGCAAAAGAGTTTGATCTTTTTTCTTCCAATTCAAAACAGATGGATATTGCGGCTCGACCGACTCGGCTATCATTTTAAATAAATCACGGCTATCATTAAGGGCAATAAATACCCTGTCTGCTTGCAAAAATTGCCGAACTTCAGTAACAGTATTTTGCAGAATTTCGTCTAGATTGAGGGATTGGCGAATTCGCATTAATGTTTTTGCTAACAAGCGATCGCGTTGAGAAGATAGGCGCAATAATTCCTCAGTTTGTTTACGTTCAGTGATGTCGCGACTGATTGCAAGTAAGCAAGGGATACCATCTAAATCAATCACTTCTGCTGCAACTTGTACTAAAATTACCTCACCAGATTTTTTCCGAAATCTAATTTCTTGGTTGCGAATAGATCCTTGATTTTGCAATTGTTGCAGTAAAATTGTGCGATCGCTGGGGTTTATCCAAAGGTTCAATTCAAAAGCTGTACGTCCAAGAACTTCTGAAGCTTGATAACCACTCAGTTGCACAAAGCTATCGTTAACTTCTATGTAACGTCCTTCGTGAAGCGTGCTTATTGTGATTGGATCAGGACTACAACGAAAAGCTTTAGAAAATTTTTCAGCCAAACTTTGCAAAGCAATTTCTGTTTGTTTAGGTTCGGTAATATCTCGAACAATTGCTAAGACTTCGTTTTCACCGCTTTTGACTAACCGGGCTTGATAATCTCGCATTCCCAAAGGGGTTGACAGTTGATATTCGCAAACTTGTAAAGTGTTAGCAGCCAAAGTTTTAGCGATCGCTTCTTGCTTGATCACAGCCACATTTTCAGGCAGAATATCCCACAAGTTTTTACCAATAATCTCTTGTGTGATACACTCACTCTTGAAATCCAGATACTCTCCATCACGGCTGATACAGAACATTGTATCGGGGATAGCATTTAAAATCGCCTGATAACGCGCCTCAACCTGATGCAATTCCTCCTCCCTTAACTTGCGGTTTGTAGTCTTCATCTGCAATCCATCCCAGGTAAACAATTCAAATAAGAAATTCAAAATTTCAAAAATTAAAAATAAAAAATAGGGAAATTCTGTACTGATATAAGCATCCTGGTCACTCGATTTTAAATTATTTCTACAAATAAATAAGCTTGCTAAATCTGAATCTCGTACTTCAAGCCAGCCACTCACGGAAAAATTCCATAACCAAGGATGAAAATCGGACTTCTCCTACACCCGATCCCCACACCCACACACCCATCAGACACGTCCGTCTTCTGCTTTCAGAGTAGATTTTTCTGGGTGCGATCGTATTCACCCAAAAGGGTGAATCACAAAAAGACGGCGGTTTGGAACCGCCGTCTTTGGTAATTAATTTTCAAAAATTGGGATGTTCTCAATTAATGTGGTGGAATATTAGATCGGTTTTCTGGCGATCGCTATATTTCAGACCATCACTTTTAACTAGTACCGTATAATCTTCTAATTCAACTGTAGTAAAACGCTTGACTCCTGCTCGTTCCATTGCCCTTTGCAATTCTACATCTGGTTGGAGTAGTGCTGATTGCATCTGCCTAATCAAAGATACACCCAAACGCTGTGCTACTACCAATGGTGGTATGGGAGATGGGCCAAGTACTTCTACCACACGCAAATGCTGTGACAATTCGGGAAAGTCGCGTAATTCTTGTTCCAATACTACACTGTCAATCGCTGCACAGTCTGCTAGTCCCTCAACTACCCAACGAATTGAACACTGATGAGAACCTGATTGTATCGTCTTGCCAAAAAAATTTAAAGGATATCTTTGCTGAACTAATTGATTGCGGAGCAGATTGTAACCACTGTTAGAATCAGAGTCATTGTAGCAAAAGATTCTTCCTGCCAAATCTGCAAATGCTCTGATATCACTATTAGCATTGACAATTACATCTGCAAAATAAATGGGGCGGTTGTAATATCGAGATAATTGCATCACAGGAGCAACCAATGTCTGCAATTGATCTGATATCACTTGACAGTAGCGAATGAGTGGTAGTCCACAAATAAATACCAGGTCTATTTGGTCTTGCAATAGTAGTGGATCTTCCAAAGGGTCATATTCTCCTTGGTGTAGCTGTGTTTCCAATCCTAAAACACGCCCTAAATAAGCTGTAGTTTCCTGGTAAAATCCGAAGTAATTAGGAGCTAAATAGGATACAGCACGTAGTTTTGGTAAGATAGTCATTCTGGTTCTACAACAGTATTGTGCTTAAAAATTTGTGTTAACTTTCGCCCTGACCAATGAATGTATAAAAAGCCCAAGCTAGCAAAAGTCAGGAGCATAATTCCAAAAACCGTCGTATATGCTTTAGTGTGCCACCATAGCCCCGTGAGCAATGCTGCACCTTGTTTTGCTAACTTCCACAAGTGATGATCATTAACTTTTTTAGTTTTATGAATAGTTTGGACTAATGTCATTTTTATTACTTAACATAAATCTACTGTAAATCTATCAAGTTACAGTAGATTTTAAACTAAATGAGCCAGCTTCGTCAAAAATGTCATAGTGTTCAAGCGGACACGATATAAGAAAATTTGTGAACATCCATAGCACAACTACGCGTAACGCCTTTTCTTAAACAACCACAGCAATAATGCACCAAAACCAAAAATATTCACCACTGACAACACTAATCCTCCCAGTACTGGAATCAAACCGATTAAAGCTAAAATCAGCACACCGACGAGAAATTGTTGCATGGGCGATCGCTCTGTTCCAGTCAAAATTCTTTGTCCAACCCAAAGAGCAACTCCGAGAGTTCCCAGTATAACTGTAACCGCAACTATCAACCCAACTAGGGGTAACAACGGTATGCCAATTAAGCTCACTGCTAACAGAATTATTAGCACAATGACAGCAAACAAGCCGCCTAAACCCCACAACCCACTTTGCAGAGGATATTGATTGACAGTCGCAGCTAAATTGAGCAAAAAATTTGGTCGCCAAAGTAAAATTAAAACACCAATAATAGTTCCTATCAGAACATTGAAAAGATGAAAAGCACTATTTAATAGATAGCGAACTCCAAAGCTGCTCATTCCCCTTCTTCTACCATGCATCCCCCATCTACCATTCTCTAAGATTGTGCCTGAAGCACCGCCAATCGTAGCTCCTGGGGATGTGATAATTTCTCCTCCGACTGCATAAACATCACCGTCAACACGAGCATCTTTTTCTAAAATCACATCTCCGTCAATCGCGATCGCAGTTTCGATGACTCGCGCTCCCTCTCCAATTGTGACATCGCCACCAATAGCGTGAGCATTTTCCACAACCTGATTAGGAGCAATTGTTACATCACTCCCAACCCGGATGATATTAGTGTCATTAATGTTGATATCAGCTTGTGCTAAAGCCGTTGTTGAGATCAGAACTGCACTTAGGAATGCTACGAATGCCAAAATAAATGAGTTTTTTTTTATACTTTTCATGTCTCATTCCTCATTTTGCCGTGGAGCCTCAAGCACGCTGACATCAACTAGAGGTCATTCGATTTTGGATTTTGGATTACTCTGTCGAGTAGACACTCCCTGTCTACTTGCACGCCTGTCACTAACGCGCCTACCAAAGGTAGCCGCACTTCGTGCGTCTATGGATTTTGGATTTATCTGCTTTCCCTTACCCTGCTTGGAATTATCGGTGACATTGACATCCTCCTGCTGCTAACCATCTTGCATTGCAAAAAGTTTTGTCTCTAGCTAAAGGAATAAATTTCCGCAAGGAGTGTTAAATTGTGCGACTTTTTTCATCTCCTAAAAAAACAACTTACGTTCCAGATAGTAAGTTTGTTGGAGCTTGTGAATCAATTTTATCGCTTTTTGACTTGCTTTGTAGTCAGGCTGCAATTCGTCTTGAAAGCTATCTTGATTGAATTTGTTCAAGTTTTGGCTTTTTGACGAAGGTGGTTTACTCGAAGACGGAAAGTGAATGTATAACATAACTATAATGAGCTAATAAAATTGTTGTCTGAACTTTTAATTACCTCTATACTACAAATATACTACAAAATATTCCAGCAGATTTATGCTAAATCTCAAAAATTGCGCTGCACATAAAATTCTCGTAAGTTAGCACAGCCGTGCTAACCCACGATCTTCATCATGTAGGCTGATGGAAGCAAAATGATTGATATTAGTAGTAACAACTAACCACTAACAGAACTATTCACTCATTACAGAGGTACAAACTTGAGCAGCAACCCAAAGTTTGTGGAGTAAAAACTCAGTGCGATCGCTCATTGTAGTAACAAACACACCTTGTGCGTTTTCAGAACCATCCGATAGCCAAGAACCGCTAAGAGTGACTTCAACATACTCAGAATCAGATGCACATAAAGCGATAATTTTTCTTTCATCCCATCGCACTTGCACCTTGAGTTGTTCTAGTCCTGGTAAATTCACAGGAAGCAAAAAGGAAGCAGTGCTAGGTTCAATTGATAGACTTTGACCGACTCTTAGTGCCAAAATCACTCGTTGCGCTACCCATTCCTCCAGAGACAGAGTTAGACACTCTAGGTGAAAACTCGTTTCGGTGTAAGTTAATTTCAGCATTCCTCATGCTCTCCTGTTATTCCAGGTTTATTTGCACGTCCATCCAAAACTGTTCCGCAAAAGCAATCGTGGGATGGACTGGTGCTTTTGGTTTAGTACGCAAGCGCATACTGGCTTCTTGGGGGGTTTTATCTCCTTTTTTGGAGTTGCACCGTTCGCAAGCAGCAACCACGTTATCCCAGGTGTGCTGTCCACCGCGAGAACGGGGAAGCACATGATCTAGGGTCAGATGTTTGCTGCTACCGCAATATTGACAACTGTGATGGTCTCGCCGTAACACTTCTCGTCTATTTACTGGTGGGATTTTCCAAATCCGTTCACGAGAAGCAATTGTCAAGCGAATTTGTTTTGGTACATCGATAATCAAGCTAGGAGAGTGAATTTGCCAACCGCTATTAGTATTAAGATGTAGCGGTTCGGCTTTGTTTGTGATTAAGAGTACGATGGCTCGCTTGATGTTGACTCGGCACAGTGGTAAGTAATTTTGAGAAAACACCACCACAGATTGATCTAAAACTTGCGTTGCGATCGTCACGGTTTGACTCCTCATTAAAAAACCCCCGCTTATTTCTTTGTGAAAGCGGGGGTTGAGAATTGACCTTAAAAGTCTTTGATTCTTATATCGGTACAGCATCTCGGTGTCTGTACCTCCCGCTTTTGTGTTTTAGTTGTGGTGCTCGATTAACTACACCAATCCTGGCATATTTAGAATCATGATTACCCTCTGTAAATTTGCCCAGCATCAGGCAAATTAACCCCATAAATAAATACTCCACTCCCATAGGCGCCGATTCCCAACTAGTTTGGGAGTGATTGGCACATAAAGAAGTAGAGATGGGGTAAATAGATATCACAGAAAATTTCACCTGTTGAACATTCCTTTAAACATACTACACTTGTATTACTATCCTGTCTATAGTTTTAGGAGAAAAACTGATGCATACGATTACCCGCACCCCCACCACCGATATGGAAGTCACCAGCATCCGTCTTGAGCGCGAATTAAAAGATAAGCTTAAGGATCTAGCAGGCAATCAGGGATATCAAGCTCTTATCCGCGATATCCTTTGGAATTATGTTCAGCAAAAATCAGGAGAGTGGAAACCTCGATTTTCGAGGTCTGACATTCGAGCCAGCATAGCTGCTACAGCCCAACAGGAAGAACGTTGTGTACTCACAGGTCAATTAATTCAGCCGCAACAACCGATGCTGTTAGGACTGACGAGGACGGGCGATATGGTTCCTCTAAGTGTCGAAAGTTTAGTCGGTTAAATTTGGATTCCAGTGAATGCAGTTTAGTTAATGTTGTTCAAGCAAAACTAAGCTGTATTCACCGAGAATCGAAGGGCGGAAGCCCCTGACTTTAGACATGGGGAGGAAGCCCGTAGGCAATTTTAATTGCCAAACAGAATAAGTAAGCTCGTAAGTATAATCTTTGACTATAGAAATTAAGATTATAAGTACTAAATCAATTTAAATTTATATAGATAAATAAAAAACATATTTTAATACTATGTTGAAACTATTTAGAGATTTAGTATGTTCTAGCACAGGGGGTATGACTACACTTGACAGATATAAAACATCAGCATAAAGATTAAATGATTCTAAAGAATAAGGAGTAAAGCAACTAGTTTCAGTAGACATTTTTTGCTGATCTTGTTTAGTTGTCAAAAAGTGTGCTAGACCCTGACGTTAATTACATTTGCTGGTGTTTGATCTCGGAAAAAGTAAGCTGTCAAGGGAGAAAACATAAAATAAATATTACATTTTTATAAATTGTTTTCAGTATTAATGCGGAATCAACTCACTAAGTCTTTGCTGTAAGTCTAGAACAAATACGGTTTTTGTATAGTTAAAGACAAGATATCCTAAGTAAATACTGGTAACAAAATAGGTATGTAAAAAGCTGTAATTATATTTGCTTGTGCTACTAAACTAATTCTTATGTATTTTATTACTCAAGGTTTTTGATGGAAAGAGATTTCACCATCTCCAATAGAAAAGGGCTATAACAGGTGAGAGAAAGTTTAGAAGACAAGATGAACCATTCAATCGCAGGGTGCAGCCTTACAAAGGAATCAAGAATATGGTAGGAGGTTGGGTACAAAGAAAATGGGTTCAATATCCAAAAGCGTACCAAAAATCAGAAAGCGTTTGTCTTCGTTGCCACAACGCCCAGATGAAATAGATAGACTCACACACTACCCGGTCAATCTGATGCAGCAAGAGGAAGAGGCAGCCCTCCAGTTAGCACAAAAAATCAATTACATCATTGCCAATCGCTCAACACCAGCAATGATGCTGCAAGACATTGCCCAATTGCTAGGAGTGACATTCCAAGTAGATTGCTGCTGCTTAGTGACTGCACACAAAGAAGTGACTGGTAGCGAAGAATTTATTGCAAATTGGTGTCCCCAAGAGTATTTAAATTCGTCCCCAGATGAAATATTCTCATTAGATCAGTTGGATTTACCAGTAGTACAATGTGCTGCTGAACCAACGATAGAAGACATTGCCACAATTCAAAATAGTCTGAAAATAGGATGTCAACAATTGCCAATACCAATTAAATCGGTGCTGGCAATTACTACCCGTTTGGCAGACAAAAAGAACGGCGTCATTAATTTAATTAAGTCCCAGGTATATGATTGGAGTGATTCGGAAAAATATTTGCTGCGAGCAGTAGAGTCAGTATGCGCGATCGCTCTAGAACAGGTAGCACAAGCACAGCTAATCGCCTCACAACAGGAATATATCAAAACTTGCGGCAAGCATCAAAACTTGATCAAGCAATTGACAATACTCGGTCGTAGCAACTTGGAGATTAATCAGATGCTTCAGGTAGCGATCGCTTCGACTGCCGAAGCTCTAGAAGCCGACCGGGGTTTGATTATATTACTTAAATATACTGATCCCCTATTTAGAAATCTACGCAAAAAACAAATTCCGAAAGCAAAAGCTACAGTTATTGGTGAATGGTCTAGGCAACCAGAAGATTTTGACATTGATCAACAAGATAGCCCAGACTATTCCTACTGGCTTTCAGATTGTGGTATTAGTCGGCGTGCTTTTACAGCAGAATCTGGCAAGCCTGTAATTATTAATGATACCGGAGATAGACGCAAAGATACCTCCACAATTGCCCAAGCGTTTATCTTAGAAAAACTGCCTGCAATGCTGTTGATGCGATTAGAGAATCAAGGCAAAATTTTGGGATTTTTGGCACTACAGCAAACCCAACCCCGCTATTGGGAGACAGCAGAAATCAACATGGTAGAAATGGTCTGCGCTCAACTCAGCAATGCCATTATTCAAACACAAACACTACGGCAAGTACAAATGTTAGTGGATGAGCGTACATCCCAGTTACAGCGCAGTCTAGACGTTCAAGCTAAACTCTATGAAAGAACAAAGCAGTATGTTGAGCAATTGCGAGAACTCAACCAACTCAAAGATGAGTTTTTAAGTAACATGAGCGATCGCCTGCGCTATCCTTTGACAAATATGCGTATGGCTTTACGGATGCTGCGTCAACCAGGAAGATCCCCCGAACAGCAAACCAGGTATCTAGATATACTGGAGGAAGAGTGTACCAAAGAAATTAATCTAATTAATGACCTATTGACACTCCAAAAACTAGACAATCATCAAGAACCTCCGCAATTTGCTACCCTAGACTTAAATCGTAGAATCCAAGAGATATCAGCATCTTTTGAGAAAAAGCTGCTAGAAAAAGGATTAAATATTTCTTATGAGTTACCAGAAGCATCCCTACAGCTACAAACAGAACTAGAAAGTTTTGACCGCATTTTGCAAGAACTCCTGACTAATGCGGTTAAATTTTCAGAACGAGATACCATTATCCAACTAGAAGTCACACACCAACTTATTCAACAGGTTGATCGGGTTATTATTAAAATAACCAACGTCGGACATGGCATCTCACAAGCAGAAGCTACCTATATATTCGATGCATTCCGTCGCGGTAGAGGAAGATGGACTCCTGGCACCGGCTTAGGACTTGCTCTGGTAAAATCCTTAATGCAGCATTTGAGTGGGGAAATCGCTGTGGAAAGTACTCCGATTGAGGATACAGATTTCAGCAAAATCTGTTTTACCTTGAATCTGCCCCAATTTTCTGACCAAGATCAAACCTACTCTGAAAGTGACTGAAGAAAAATACACACCAGAAGAACTCGACTTCATCGCCATTGAAGATGAAATCAACCTAGAGGCGAATGATTTGCAAGCTGTAGCTATTCAAATCGAGAAGATCACTGACCGACAGCGACAAATTACCGCTAAAATTCAAATTCCCCAACCAGTTACACAAGTTTGGGAAGTACTCACCAATTATGAAGCCTTAGCCGACTTTATCCCTAGCTTGGCCCAAAGTCGCTTGCTGGAACACCCCAACGGGGGTATTCGCTTGGAACAAATAGGTTCTCAGCGCTTTTTACGCATGAATTTTTCTGCACGTGTAGTTCTCGATCTTGAGGAACGCTTTCCCAAAGAAATCACTTTCCAGATGGTAGAGGGTGATTTTAAAGATTTCTCTGGTAGTTGGTGCTTAGAACAATGTTCTCTGGGTCAACAAATAGGAACTAATCTCTGCTACACAGTCAAAGTTTGGCCTAAACTAACTATGCCAGTGGGAATCATTGAACGTCGCCTTGCCAAAGACCTACAACTCAATTTACTGGCCATTTATCAGCGTTTAGAGGGAACCTAGACAACGGATTTTGGATTTTAGATTGATCCCAAGGATTTATCCGCTTTTTTGTACCCTGCTCAGAATTACTTAGCAATGGAAGTAGAACTAGATAACTCAGCATATGCGATCGCAGTTTCTCTTGTGCAAGCGATGTCTCCTAAGAAGCCACTGCGCGTCTACGCATCTCATCTCTACAACTCCATGGATGCAATGCTCAAGCATTGTTGGATAATTTGCGACGCAGGTTATTGAAGAGGTAGGGAATATGTTAAACTTGTCATACATTAGTATGACAAGTAATCATAACTATGCGAATTAATGCCCGATTAGATGAGGAACATGCTAATAAATTAACCTACATCCAACAGCAAACTCATCAGGCAGTAACGGATGTGATTAAGTTTGCTATTGACTTGTATTACGAACAGCTTCAGCACCAACAGCAAAAGAACCCGCTAGAGTTGCTCACACAAACTGGTTTTATTGGTTGTGGTGAGGCAGATGCGAATCTGTCTGTCAACTACAAGTCTATTCTGAAAGATGGCTTTAAAGCTAAATATGGTGATAGTTGATACGGGCTTTTGGTTAGCCCTAGCGAATCGAAACGACCCATACCATACTAAAGCCATAACGGCACTTGCTAATCTCAAAGAACCTCTGATTACGACTTGGGCTGTTATTACTGAAACTTGCTATCTACTTTTAACAACGATGGGGAATCATGCTCAAGTAAGTTTCATCAACAACTTATCTCTAGGGGGATTTACAGTTTTCGATTTGCAACCCGATCATGGGAAACGCATTTGTGAACTTATGGAAAAATATGCGGATTTGCCAATGGATTTTGCTGATGCGTCGCTAGTGGTTTTGGCAGAACACCTGGGACATGGAAGAATTCTTTCGGTTGACCGTAGAGATTTTAATGCTTACCGTTGGAAAAATCAGCATCCCTTTGAAAATCTCATGCTTTTGGATAGTTGAGAGGGTTTTGTGGGAGCGATCGCAGTTTTTCTTGTGTAAGCGATCGCTTGTTTGGGAAGTCGCAGTTTTTCTTGTGCAAGCGATCGCGCATCCATAACTGATTGTACAAGTGGCGATCGCTTGTTTGGGAAGTTGCAGTTTTTCTTGTGCAAGCGATCGCGCATTCATAACTGATTGTACAAGTGGCGATCGCTTGTTTGGGAAGTCGCAGTTTTTCTTGTGCAAGCGATCGCTCATCTATAACTGATTGTACAAGTGGCGATCGCTTGTTTGGGAAGTCGCAGTTTTTCTTGTGCAAGCGATCGCTCATCCATAACTGATTGTACGAGTGGTGATCGCTTGTTTGGGAAGTCGCAGTTTTTCTTGTGCAAGCGATCGCTCATCCATAACTGATTGTACGAGTGGTGATCGCTTGTTTGGGAAGTCGCAGTTTTTCTTGTGCAAGCGATCGCATCTCATCTCTACAACTCCACTGCGCCTAATGCTTTGAGCGTAACTTTTTCGGTTTTGGTTAAACCCTTAACTCCGGTGATATTCATGCTCTCATAAGGTTTTTCACCTTTGAGGGTTTTGAGGCACTCACCCGTTTTAACATCCCAAAGTTTAACTGTGCCGTCCCGACTACTACTAGCAATAGTTTGACCATCTGGGCTGAAAGCGATTGAATAGAACTCTTGCAAAAGTGTTTTGTGGTATAATTAAAAGTTTGATAATTTGCGATTAGGAATTTGATCAGCAGTGAAGATAGAGAAAGCCAAACAGCTTACTTCAAGAAAATTTAAGCGCATGACCGGAGTAAGCCGTAGA